>CAITOD010000152.1 GCA_903893935.1 uncultured Sphingomonadales bacterium | reverse complement strand
GCGCACGATCAGCGGCGACATTTCCAGCGGCACGCCGTGTTGCTGGGCCAGATCGTCGAACAGGCCAATGTCTTTCGACACCAGGTCCATCGTGAAATTGATGTCGCGGCTGCCGTTCAGAATCACCTGGCTTTCGGTTTCGTGGACAAAGCTGTTGCCCGACGAAATGCGGATCGCTTCGTACGTGGTGTTCATGTCGAGCCCGGCCGCCTTGCACGTCGTCAGCGCTTCGGCGAGCGCGACAAGGTGCACCGTGCACAAGTAATTGGTCATCACTTTCAGCCGCGAAGCGGTGCCAAGCGGGCCGGTGTGCAGCACGCGCCGCCCCAGCGTGGTCAGCACCGGCAGCACGCGATCGAACCCTTCGCGCGGGCCACCGGCAAAGATCGAGATATTGCCCGTTTCGGCGCGATGGCACCCGCCCGACACCGGGCATTCCATGAACAGCGCGCCGCGCGCCTCGACCAGAGCGCCCAGCCGCAGCACTTCGGCATAGTCGGTGGTGGACATTTCCATCCACACTTGGCCAGGTTGCAGCACCGCGAGGAACCCGTCTTTGCCTTCGGCCACTGCCGCGCTCGCGGCCGGCGACGGCAGGCAGGTGATCACAATATCGACCGCTTGCGCGAGCGCCGCCGGCGATTCGGCAGCTGTCGCCCCGCGCGCAACAAAGTCTGCCACCAGATCGGCATTGAGATCGCGGACCACCACCTCGTGCCCGTTGCGCAGCAGGCTGCCCGCGAGCTTGCCCCCGACATTGCCCAGCCCGATAAATCCGATGCGCATGCTCACCCCCGCGTTGGTTCGCCATCGGTCTGCGGTCGCGCGCGGCGGGCGACAACTGAAAAATCTGGGGCAACCGGTTAGAAATGCTGTGGGGGCGTTTTGCCCATCCAGCGTTGCAGCGCCGGGCGATAGCGCAGAAACCGGCGATAGCCGCGTTCGAGCAACCAGGCTAAGGGTTGCCAGCGCGCGGCGAGCCCAAGCGGGCGCAGCATCGGGATCGCGCGCCACATCGCGGCAAACGCCGCCGCACCCGACAGCATGGTATCGCCTTCGCGCGCATGGAACCGCGCCAGCAGCGCGTCACGGTCGATCGGGCAGGCCGCTTGCGGCGCGCTCACATCGACAAAGGCAATCCGGCCGCGCCGGTCGAGCCGCTGCATCAGCGCGATTTCGCGCCGGCACAGCGGACATGCGCCATCGAACCAGACAGTGAGGCGGGCCTTTTCCACGAAAGCCGAATAGGCTGTCCGGAGCCGCGTCGATAGCCGCCGAATGGTGCAGCGTGTGCATTGCGCTTGACCTGGCGCCAGCGTCGCGAACAAAGGATCGCGCGCGGTTACTATTGCGCAGGAGCCTTGTCGATGATCATTGCCTCGATCCCCGATTTTCGCGAAGCGTCGCGGCGCCGCACCCCGCATTTCCTGTTCGAATATATCGACGGGGGCAGTTATGCCGAAGTGACCCTGCGCCGCAATGTCGCCGATCTCGAAGCGATTGCGCTGCGCCAGCGCGTGCTGCGCGACATTTCGCAAATCGACATGAGCACCGAACTGTTCGGCGCAAAGCAGGACTTGCCGGTGATCCTCGCACCGGTGGGCCTGGCCGGGCTCAACGCGCGGCGTGGCGAAGTGCAGGCGGTGCGCGCGGCCAATCGCGCGGGCGTGCCGTTCACGCTCTCGACGGTGTCGGTCTGCCCGATTGCCGAACTGGCTGCCGCTGCCGATCGCCCGTTCTGGTTCCAGCTCTATATGATCCGCGACCGCGCTTTCATGAAAGACCTGCTGGCGCAGGCGCGCGAAGCGGGGTGCAGCGCGCTGGTGTTCACGGTCGATCTGCCCGTGCCGGGCAGCCGCTATCGCGATGTGCGTTCGGGGCTGGCGGGCGCGCCGGGGCTGCGCGGCGATCTGCGGCGTATCGCACAAGCGCTGGCGCGGCCCGGCTGGGCGTGGGATGTCGGGTTGTTCGGGCGGCCGCACCATCTCGGCAATGTCGTGCCGGTGCTCAAGGGGCGGACCGGGCTGAGCGATTTCATGGCGTGGATGGGGCGCAATTTCGATCCTTCGATCAGCTGGGCCGATCTCGATTTCATCCGCGCCGAATGGAACGGGCCGCTGATCATCAAGGGCATTCTCGATCCCGACGATGCGGTGGCGGCGGCCGATTGCGGCGCCGACGGGATTGTCGTGTCGAACCATGGCGGGCGCCAGCTCGATGGCGTGCTGTCGTCGGCGCGCGCTTTGCCGCCGATCGCCGATGCGGTGGGGCACCGGCTGACCGTGCTTGCCGATGGCGGGGTGCGATCGGGGCTCGATGTCGTGCGCATGCTGGCGCTGGGCGCGCGCGGGGTGATGCTCGGCCGCGCCTGGGCTTATGCGCTGGGCGCCGAGGGCGAGGCGGGCGTGGCGCGGATGCTGCGGCTGATCGCGGCCGAGATGCGCGTGGCGATGGCGCTCGGCGGCTTTACGCGGATCGACCAGATCGACCGGTCGGCGCTTGCTGAGGTTCCGGTGAGGTGAAGTGACCAGATTCAAATGCTGGCGGACGGCTAAAAGAGACACCCTAACCATTGTCATTCCCGCGGAGGCGGGAATCCAGTTGCGACGTCGCGTCAGGACCAAATGCTTGTGAATTTCCGCGAGGTCAGAACTGGATTCCCGCCTTCGCGGGAATGACGGTGGTCGGGTAGGAGGGGGTGCGCCAACGAACGCACGAAAGTATCAATCCAGACCGAGCAGCGCCTTGACCGCTCGGGTTGCCGCAGCGTTGAGGGCTGCGGCTTCGGCCTCGCTGCCGCCTTCGGTGTAGCAGCGCAGTTCGGGCGCATTGCCCGACCCGCGCAAGTGGATCACATTGCCGCCGGCAAAGCGCGCACGCACGCCATCGGTCAGGTCGATCGCTTCGGCCGCACCGGCAAAGCTGCCGAACAGCGTGGTCTGCCGCGCGAGCTGCGCCGCTTCGTCGCCCGCGGTCAGTTCGCCGAACAGCCGCGCGCTCGCTTCGGGCGGAAACGGCACCACGCGGTCGGAGAAGGTATAGCGCTGCGGCAGGCTGGCCAGTTGTGCCGATACGCCCGGTGCATCGGCGGTCAGCACCATCAGCATAGGCAGCACCGCATCGCGCGTCGGCAGCGCTACGGTCGTGCCGGTCTTTCCCGCAACCGCGCTGCCCAGCAGGAACCCGCCATTGGCTTCATAGCCGACCACCAGCGGTGATCCGGCGGCGAGTTCGGCGTCCATCGCGCTGATCACATAAGGCGATCCGATCCGCGTACGCACCACGCGTGCAAACCGCCCGCTGGCTTCGACCGCGCTGTTGCTGCTGACCGGGGTGACCACGCTGGTGGCCCCAAGACCGCCCGCGCACCGAATGCCCAGCACATCGCCGCGCAGCCACTTGCCGGTTTCATCGGCGATCAGCGGCCGGTCCGAATCGCCATCGGTCGAAACGATCGCGTCAAAGCCGAATTCGGCGGCCCATTGCCGGGCGAGCGCCACGTCTTCGGGCCGGATCGCCTCGGTATCGACCGGCACGAACACTTCGGAGCGGCCGAGCAATTCGATTTCGGCGCCGAGTTCGGTCAGAATCTGCGCCAGCACATCGCGGCCGACCGCCGAATGCTGATAGACCCCGATGCGCTTTCCGGCGAGCGCCCCCGCGCCGAAATGGTCGATATAACGCTGCACATAAGCGGTCTCGACATCGGTAACCGGGGGCAGCGCTTCGGGTTCGATCAGCATGCCCGCGGCATCGAACCGGCCCCGGTCGAGATCGACTTCCTGCCGGCTCATCCCGGCTTCGTCGGCCTTGAGCACTTCGCCTGCCGAGCGGTAGAACTTGATGCCGTTGCGATCGGCGGGAATGTGGCTGCCGGTCACCATCAGCGAGGGAATCCCGCGCGCAAAGGCATAGAGCGCCAGCGCCGGGGTCGGCACGTAGCCGCAGAACACCGGCACGCCGCCGCAATCGCGCACCGCGCGCGCGCAAGCCGCCAGAATGCGCGGGCTGCTCGGGCGCAAATCGCCCGCCAGCGCGACGGCGGTGCCCGGTGCAAATTCGCCCTCATCGGCCATATGGCCCAGGAACCCGGCGGTATAGCCATAGCACACCCGGTCGGTCATCGCGGTCACCAGCCCGCGCGCGCCGCTGGTGCCAAACGCCACGCCGCATTCCTGCATCAATGCCTTTACGGTGATTGTCATTGCGGCCTCGTTGCTTGGTCAGGGCAGCCCTTGGGCGCCCGGCTCTCGCGCGCCCCCTATGCGAGCCACGGCGTTATGGCCAGACGCTTTGCGATCACGCGCCCCGGCGATCGGTCGAGGCAAAAAAGGCGGGGGGCGGATCGCTCCGCCCCCCAAGTCCCCGCCGCGATTGGCGGGGGTTGTTCCAGGGAATGTGTGGCCGCTGCAGAGGGGGGGGGGAGCGCAGCGACCGTTCTGGAATGGCATACCGTGATCGGTCGGTTTGCTTATGACCCGACTTGGTGAATCTGGCATCACTCGGTATATACGCATACGCGCGAGCGCGGCCGGCGTTTTGACTGGCTGCGCGGCCCCGGCTGCGGCAGCATTGGCGCATGACGATACGCCGATTCGCCCTTATTCTGCTCTGTGCCCTGTTCGCATTGCCGGCCCTTGCTGCCCCGGCTCATGCCGGGCACGCCGTCCACAAGGCCCCGCCCGAACCGGCGCCGATCCCGCTGGCCGATACCGTGCGCGTGGCGATGGTCACCACGCTCGGCACGATCGAAATCGAACTCGACGGCAAACACGCGCCCATTACTGCGGCCAATTTCCTGCACTATGTCGATACCAAGCGGTTCGACGGCATCGTGTTCTACCGCGCGATGCACCTGGCCTGGGGCGATCAGCCCAATGGCCTCGTCCAGGCCGGCCTGCGCGACCCGCGCCGCCTGTTTCCGCCGATCGCGCACGAACCGACCAGCCAGACCGGGCTGTCGCACAAAGCCGGCGCGCTTTCGATGGCGCGCAATGCGCCCGGCACCGCGACCGCCGATTTCTCGATCCTGCTGTCGGACATCACCGGGCTCGACGCCGATCCCAAAGCCACCGACCCCGATCTGGCGCAAGGCTATGCCGTGTTCGGCCATGTCGTGTCGGGCATGGACGTGGTGCGCAAAATCTGGGACGCGCCGATTTCGCCGACTTTGGGCGAAGGCGTGATGCGCGGGCAAATGCTGGCCGACCCGGTCACGGTGCTGACGGTGCGGCGGGAGCCGGTGCCGTCGTGAGTGTGGCTAACGTGATTTCGCGCGAAATGGACCAGTTCGAGGCTCGCCAATCAGGGAAGCAAAGTTCGCAGCGCGCTTTCGATCACCCGCTCGATCCGCGCGTGGTCCTGCTCATCGAGGCAATAAGGCGGCAGCACATAGACCGTGTTGCCTAGCGGGCGCAGCAACATGTCTGCCTCGCGGAAGTGCGCGAGCAGGCGCGGGCCGAGCGTGGAGAGATAGCCGCCGTCGGGGGCTGTCACGTCGAATGCCGCGATCGTGCCGCACGTGCGCGCATTGGCGACGCCGGGCAAGTTGGCCAGGCGGTCGATCATCGCGGCCTGCCGACGGGCGAGCGCGGCGATCCGCTCGCGCACCGGCTCGTCCTGCCAGATAGCGATATTGGCGGCGGCGGCGGCGCACGCGATCGGGCTGGCGGTGAAGCTGGAGGAATGGAAAAACGTCTTTGCGCGGTCGGTCGACAGATGCGCGGCATAGATGGGCTCGCGCGCCATCGTCACCGCCAGCGGCAGCGCGCCGCCGGTCAGGCCTTTGGCGAGGCACACGATATCGGGCACCACGCCCGCCTGCTCGCACGCGAGCAGCGTGCCGGTGCGGCCCCAGCCGGTCATCACTTCGTCGGCGATGAACAGCACGTCGTGGGCGCGGCAAATTTCCGCCATCTGTGCCAGCACTTGCGCCGGATAGAACAGCATGCCGCCCGCACCAAGCACCAGCGGCTCGACAATCAGCGCTGCGGGGTGCGTTTCGCGGCACAGCGCTTCGAACGCCGACAGCGTGTTGTCGCCATCGCCCAGCGGGAACGGGATCATGCCGACATCGAACAGCAGCGGCGCATATGGCGCGTTGAACACGCCGCGCGCGCCGACCGACATCGTGCCGATGGTGTCGCCGTGATAGCTGTGTTCCATCACCACGATGCCGCTGCGCCCGGTGCCGGTGTGCGCGTGAAAGCCCAGCGCCATTTTCAGCGCGACTTCGACCGCGGTCGATCCGCTGTCGGAAAAGAACACCCTGGTCAGCTCGCGCGGCATCAGCGCGCGCAAGCCTTCGGCCACCGTTTCGGCCGGCTGGTGCGTCCAGCCGGCAAAAATCACCTGGTCGAGCCGTTCGGCCTGGTCGCGGATCGCGGCGACAATGCGCGGGTGGTTGTGGCCATGCGTGGTGACCCACCAGCTGGAAATCGCATCGATCACGCGCGCGCCATCGCGAGTGTAAAGCGCGGCCCCTTTAGCGCGTTCGACCAGCGGGACCGGTTCGTTGAGCCCGTGCTGCGTGAACGGGTGCCAGATCGCGCTCATGCGAATGCCGCGATGTCGAACCCGGCGGCGAACGCGCGGGCCAGGCTTGCCGGATCGAGCTGCGGCAGGATCGGCAGGCGGCCGAGCCGGCGCACCCCGCCCATCGCCGCGATCGTCGCCTCGTTGTCTTCGTTGGCATGGCCGACATAGGCCACGCCGTGCACTGCCACGCCGCGCGCGCGCAGTGCTTCGATCGTCAGCAGGCTGTGGTTGATCGTGCCCAGCGACGTGCGCGCAACCACGATCACCGGCAGCGCCCATTGCGCGAAAATGTCGGCAAATGTCACCGTGCGCGTCACCGGCACCAGCACACCGCCCGCGCCTTCGACCACCAGCGGGCGCGGTGCGGGCAAGGCGAGGCGCGCGGGATCGATCGTCAGCCCGTCGAGTTCGGCCGCCCGGTGCGGCGACAGCGGCTCGGTCAGGCGATAGGATTCGGGCAGGATATGTGCGCGCGGGCAGCCCGACAGGTGGGCGACGGTATCGGCATCGGCGCCATCGTCGAGGCCCGATTGCACCGGTTTCCAGTAATGCGCGCGCAAGGCGCCGGTCAGCGCAGCGGCGAACACCGTTTTGCCGATCCCGGTGTCGGTGCCGGTGACGACATAGGCCGTCATGCCAGCATGGCCTCGAGCGCCACTGCCAGCGCGGCCAGATCGTCCATCGTGCTGTTGAGCGTGAGCGACAGCCGCAGCCGCGCAGTGCCCGGCGGCACGGTCGGCGGGCGAATGCCGCGCACGTCAAACCCGGCCCGCTGGAGCCCCGCCGCCACGCGCATGGCGCGCGCATCGTCGCCAAGGATCAGCGGCAGGATCTGCGTGCCCGTTGCAGTCGCACCCAGCGGCACCAGCCGGCGTTCGGCCTCGGCCGCGAGCGCCGCCAGCCGCGTCCGCCGCTCGGGCTCGTCCACGCAGATACGCAAGGCCTCGCGCACCGCGGCGGCCATCAGCGGCGAAGGCGCAGTCGAAAAAATGAACGGGCGCGCCCGATTGACCAGAAAATCGCGCACCACCGCGGGCGCGCAGACCAGCGCGCCTTCGACTCCGAGCGCTTTGCCGCAAGTGCGCAGCACCACCGCATCGGGCCGCCCGTCGAGCCCGTCGGCCAAGCCGCGCCCCTGCGCTCCGGTGGTGCCGGTGGCATGCGCCTCGTCGATCAGCATTACCGCGTCATGGCGCTCGGCTATTGCCGCGAGATCGGCGAGCGGCGCGCAATCGCCATCCATCGAATAGAGCGTTTCGAACGCCAGCCAGATGCGCCCGCGATGGCCCTGCGCGCGCCACTGCTGCGCCGCGTCGGCAAACGCCTGGGCCTCGTTGTGCGGCATGGCAAGCGCGGTGGCACGCGTCAGGCGCAGGCCTTCGTGCATCGAGGCATGGATCAGTTCGTCGTGGATGACGAGGTCGCCGGTCTGCGGCAAAGTCGCCAGCAGCGCGACATTGGCGGCATAGCCAGACGACAGGAACAGCGCGGTTTCGCTGCCCGCCCACCGGGCGGCTTCGGCCTCCAGCGCTTCGTGTTCGGGGTCGTTGCCGCGCAGCAGCCGCGATCCGCCCGAACCCGCCGGCACGCCGCGCGCCAGCGCCGCGCCGATCGCGGCGCGCAAACGGTCCGATCCGGCCAGCGCGAGATAATCGTTCGAAGCGAAATCGCGCCCCGCGCGCGGCGTCAGGGCGCGGGTGCGATGGCGCGTGGCGAGCGCGCGCAAATCATCGTGATGCGCCTGCCACAGCCGATCGGCCGTCGTGTGCATGCCGGTCAGGCCGGGCACCGCGCCTTGCTTGCGCGCAGCGGCTCTTCCCCGGTCATCGGTACCAGCCCGAGCCGCGCGAACATCGCCGCATCGGCATCGTCGCCGGCATTGGCCGCAGTCAGCAGCTTGTCGCCGGTAAAGATCGAATTGGCGCCGGCCAGGAAACACAGCGCCTGCACCGCTTCGCTCATCGCTTCGCGGCCGGCCGAGAGCCGCACCATCGACAGCGGCATGGTGATCCGCGCCACCGCGACGGTGCGCACGAATTCGATATCATCGATTTTGGCGAGCGGCGTGTCGGCCAGCATGTCGCCCAGAACCGTGCCCCGGATCGGCACCAAGGCATTGACCGGCACCGATTCAGGGTGCTGCGCCATTGTCGCCAGCGCATGGATGAAGCCCACGCGATCGGCGCGCGTTTCACCCATGCCGACGATCCCGCCCGAACAGACGTTGATCCCCGCCGCGCGCACGCGGTCGAGCGTATCGAGCCGGTCGGCAAAGGTGCGTGTGGTAATGATCTCGCCATAGCGTTCGGGCGAGGTGTCGATGTTGTGGTTGTAGTAATCGAGCCCGGCTTCGGCGAGCTGGGCGGCCTGCGTCTCGCTCAGCATGCCCAGCGTCATGCAGGTTTCCAGCCCCATGTCGCGCACGCCTTTGACCATCGCGATCACCGCCGGCATGTCGCGGTCTTTGGGATTGCGCCAGGCAGCACCCATGCAGAACCGCTTCGATCCGGCATCGCGCGCCTGTGCGGCCGCCTGCAGCACGGCCTGCACATCCATCAGCCGCGTCGCTTCGACGCCGCTATCGGCTTTGACCGATTGCGAACAATAGCCGCAATCTTCAGGGCAGCCGCCGGTCTTGATCGACAGCAGCGTGCACAGTTGCACTTCGCCCGCACGGTGGTGGGCACGGTGCAGTTCGGCCGCGCGGAACACCAGTTCGGTAAACGGCAGATCGAACAGCGCCGCAATCTCGTCCCGCGTCCAGTCGTTGCGAACCGTGGTGGCCGGGTCGCTGACGGCGGTCATTGCATGCATGCGATAGGTCCTCGGGCAATGCGGCACCGCCGCCGTTTCGCATTGTCCTTAGCATTCCGCAGCGATCTGCAAACCGGTTTTCGCAGGACCAGCGGGGCGCGATCCGCGCGCTTGTGCCGCACCTGGCTTGCGTAGATTCCGAACCTGCCGGTTGCCGCGCGAGACGATAGCGTTTCGGCATCGTTGGCAGAAACGGCGTCGCAGCCGGCTTTCTGTCGGACGCTGCCCTGCCGTCCTTGCGCGTTTCAAGCGCAATGCCGTGTTCGCACCGCGTTGCTTTGCCAACCAGAAAGGCAATTATGACTCATCCGAATCCGAACAGCCCGCATCTTAACGGCCCGCATCTTAACGGCCCGCATCTTAACGGCCCGCATCTTAACGGTCCGCATCTCAACGGCCATCATTCCACCACGCTCGCCGCGATTTTCACGCATCCGGCGTCGCACAATGTCGAATGGCACGACG
>CAITOD010000151.1 GCA_903893935.1 uncultured Sphingomonadales bacterium | reverse complement strand
CTGCCGCAGGATGCGGCGGGCAATGTGGTGCGCGGGACCGCTGAATTGCGGGGCTGCCGCAATGTCATGGTCGAAACCGACGGCCCGCGCGTGTCGGTGGTGGGGGTGGAAAACCTGATCATCGTTGTCGATGGCAACGAAGTGATGGTGACCACCCCGGGCGGCGCACAACTGGTGGGCAAGCTGCAAGGCGCGGTGAACCAGTGAGCGGGTTGCCGGTCCGGCTGGTCGAAAAACCCTGGGGGATCGATGCTTTGCCCGCGCCGTTCGTGGCCGAGCCGGGGCGCCGCATTGGCGAAATCTGGTTCGAACCGCCCGCCGATCTGCCCTCGATCCTGATCAAATACATTTTTACGAGCGAAAAGCTGTCGGTGCAGGTGCACCCGGACGATACCCAGGCCAAAGCGGCGGGCGAAACCGACAGCGGCAAGGAAGAATGCTGGCTGGTGTTCCATGCCGAACCGGGGGCTACGCTTGGCATCGGCTTTGATGCACCGATCGACGCCGCAGCGATGCGCACGGCCGCGCTCGATGGCAGCATCGAGCGCCTCATGACGTGGCACCCGGTGCGCCCGGGCGATTTCTTCTATATCCCGGCCGGCACCGTGCATGCGATCGGCGCCGGGGTCGGCCTGATCGAAATCCAGCAGAATTCCGACATTACCTATCGGCTTTACGATTACGGGCGCCCGCGCGCGCTGCATCTCGAAGCGGGCATCGCAGTGGCGCGCGGTGAGCCCTATTCGCCGGCGCTGCATCGCCGGATCGCGGAAACCGGCACGATCGAACTCGCCAACGGACGGTATTTTCAGGCGCACCGCATCGAGGGTCTTGCCGATGCCGCGTTGCGGGCCATCTATAGCGGGCCGGTGGCGATCCTCCCCCGCAAGGGTGCGGTGCGCATCGGCGACCAGATCGTGCGCCCGGGCGAATGTACCGTGACCCATGGACTCGACGCGGTCAGGTTTGACGAGGGCGGACAGGCGATCGTGGTGCGAGCCCGGACCTGATCCCGCCGCCAGCAGGGGGTTGCATACCATGAATGATGCGAGTCCGGTCGGGGCGCCGTCGTTCGATATCGCCGGTGTGGTCATGCGCTTGCGCGAGGTGCGCACGCGCTGGCGCGAGGCGCAAGGGCATTCGGGCCAGTTCGGCGAACACGGGTTTCCTTCGCGCCAGGCGGTCGTGCAGATCATCGACTTGCTTTCGGCCGCGCTGTTTCCGCTGCGGCTGGGTCCGGCCGATCTGACCATGCGCGACGAAGACCGGTTTGTGCACACCACGCTCGAAACCGCGCTGCCCTTGCTCGCCGAACAACTGCGCATGGAATTGTACTATGTGCGGCCGACGCGCGGGGCCGAAGCGATCGAACGTGCGGTCACCGCGATTGTCGAAGAACTGACTTTGCGACTGCCGGCGATCCGCAACTTGCTCGACACCGATCTCGAAGCCGCGTTCAAAGGCGATCCGGCGGCGCGCAGCATCGACGAAGTGCTGCTGTGCTACCCGTTCACGATCGCGCTGATCCACCACCGCATTGCGCACGAACTGTATCTGCTCGGCGCGCCGCTGGTGGCGCGGATCATCGCCGAAAACGCGCATTCGCGCACCGGCATCGATATCCATCCGGGCGCATCGATCGGCGAAAGCTTTTTCATCGATCACGGCACCGGCGTGGTCATCGGCCAGACCGCCATCATCGGCAATCGCGTGCGGCTCTATCAGGCGGTCACGCTCGGTGCGCGCAGCTTTGTCACCGATGATGAAGGCCGCCTGCTCAACACCCCGCGCCACCCGATCATCGAAGACGATGTGACGATCTATGCCGGCGCCACCGTGCTCGGTCGGATCACCATCGGCAAAGGCTCGGTGATCGGCGGCAACGTGTGGATCACCCGCTCGGTACCGTCGCACAGCCGGGTGCGCCAGACCCAGCCGAGCATCAATATCGAAACCACCGACCCCTGCGATCCCTGCGACTGGGCGGGGTTGTAAGACCCCGGTGACCGGCCCTTGCGGCCGCGCGCCGAGGGGCCAGGTCTCACCCCGTCACGGACGGTGCCAGCCGGGCCCGCGGTGCCAGCCGGGGCCGCCGCGGTAATAGCCGCGCCAGGGGCCACGATAGGTGTGCCAGTACCAGGTGTGATAGGGGTAAGGGCGATAGACCCTGGCACCGCCGACAAACACCCACG
>CAITOD010000150.1 GCA_903893935.1 uncultured Sphingomonadales bacterium | reverse complement strand
CTGATCGGGCATCTCGATACCGTGTTCGAACCGGGCTCGCCGTTTCAGGCCTGGGCGCGCGAAGGCGATACGTTGCACGGCCCGGGCGCGGCCGACGACAAAGGCGGGGTGGTGGTCATGCTCGCCGCTTTGCGCGCGATGCAGGCGGCAGGCACGCTGGCATCGGCCAATGTGACGGTGGTGCTGACCGGCGACGAGGAAGCGGCCGGCGAGCCGCTCGCCATAGCGCGCGCCGATCTGGTCGAAGCCGCGCGACACGCCGATGTCGCGCTCGATTTCGAAGGGCTGGCGACCGAACAAGGCCGCGATTTCGGCTCGATCGCGCGACGTTCGGCGGGCAGCTACACGATCACCGCCACGGGCAGGAGCGCGCATTCGAGCGGAATTTTCTCCGCCGAAGTGGGCGACGGCGCGGTCTATGAACTGGCGCGGATCATCAACTCGTTCCACGATCAGCTGCCCGAGCCCAATCTGACGTTCAACATCGGGCTGATGGCAGGCGGAGCGACCGTCACGCTTGCGCCGGACGAGGCGCAGATCGCGGCGACCGGCAAGACCAATATCATCCCGCCGGTGGCCATGGCTTCGGGCGATTTTCGCGCGCTGACGCGCGAGCAGATCGATCGCGTGCGTGCGCGGATGGCCGCCATTGTCGCGCACCATCTGCCGCAGACGAATGCGAAAATCGAATTCCACGAAGGTTATCCGCCGATGGCGCCAACCGCGGGCAACCGCGCGCTGCTTGACCGGCTCAACCGCATCAACGCCGATCTGGGCCTGCCGGCGATGCCCGAACTCGATCCGCTGAAGCGCGGCGCGGGCGATATCAGCTTTGTCGCCGACCAGGTTGATGGTCTGGCAGGTCTCGGCCCGTCCAGCCATGGCGACCACACCCCCGAAGAACGCGTCGATCTTTCGAGCCTTCCGCGCCAGATCAAGCGCGCCGCGATCCTGATGAGCCGGCTTTCAGCCGAAAATCGCCCGCGCTGACAATTCCTGCCTTCCCCATCGCTTCGCCGCGATTGTCGTGCTAGGCGCGCTCGCGACCAGTCATTCGCACCCGCGATGACCGCGCAATGGCATAAAGGCATCACGAACAGGCATGGCAGGATACAAGGAACCGGGCTTTCAGGATCGCGTCGCGGCTGCCGCCAAGGCGCGCGAAGCCGCACTCGCGCGCTTGAAAGCCAAGCCGCCGGTCGATCCGGCGCTGGTCGCCGAACGGATCGCGAAAGAGCGCGAACGCGAAGCCGCAGCCGCGCAAAAGGCGGCCGAACGCGCCGCCGAACGCGCTGCTTCGCGCGAGGCGGAAATCGCCGCGCGCGAAGCCGAAAAGGCGAGGCAACTGGCGGCGATCGTGCCCGAGCTGACCGAGGCCGAAAAGAAAGCCGCACGCGATGCCAAATATGCCGCACGCAAGGCGCGCAAGTCATCGAAATAGAAGCGGCGCCCCCGCACAATCCCGACGCGCAGCCAGAACGCATCACGCCAGAAGGCATCACGGCAGAACGCATCACCATCGAAGGCCACCACGAAATCGCCAGTGCGCGCGTGCCTGATGGCGCGCTGCTGCGGCTGGTGCAATGCGGCGAGGCGTTCACCATCCTGCTCGATCGCACCGAGCTGATGAGCACGCGCGCGAGCGCGTCCGAAGAAGCGCTGGCGACACTGACTTATGAGCGGCTGGTCGGCCGCCCCGCGCCCGATCTGCTGATCGGCGGCTATGGCATGGGCTATACTTTGCGCGCTGCGCTGGCGGTGCTGCCCGCCGATGCCACGATCACGCTGGCCGAACTGGTGCCCGAAGTGATCGAATGGGCGCGCGGGCCGATGGACAAACTGACCGCCGGCTGCCTCGATGATCCGCGCGTGCAACTGGTGGCCGACGATGTCGCGATGCTGATCGATGCGGCACGCGCCGGCTACGACGCGATCCTGCTCGATGTCGACAACGGGCCCGAAGGGATCACCCGGCGGATCAACGACCACCTCTATACCGACGACGGCGTGATGGCGGCCAAACGCGCGCTCAAGCCGGGCGGTGTGCTGGCGGTATGGTCGGCCTGGCCCGATCGCGAATTTACCACACGGCTGGTCGAAGCGGGCTTTCGCGTGACCGAAACCGTGGTCAAGGAACAGGCCGATGGCGCCGGCGACAACCACCTGATCTGGTTTGCCGAACGGCCGCGACGCGAAAAAGTGTAACCGCAGGATTTGCGCGCGACAGGCGCGCGCTAGGTCATGTATTGCCCGAGAGCATCGCGGGCCAGCCCCCGCGAATCCAGTCTGACCGTTCGATCGAAAGGTGATTGCCATGCGCGCCCGAACCCTCCGTTATGCTTTGCTCGCCACGCTGGCCGTGGCATCGAGCCTTGCCGCCGCCCCGCTGGCGGCGAGCCCCGCCGCTGACACGGCAATCGGCGCTGCGGTCGCCGACGCGCATCGCAGCGAGGCCGATCGTGCACGTGACCGCTATCGCCACCCGGTTGAAACGCTTGAATTTTTCGGTGTTCGCCCCGATCAGACCGTGGTTGAATTCCTGCCCGGCGGCGGCTGGTACACCGCGATCCTCGCACCGATGCTGAGCGCGCAGGGGCATTATATCGGGCTTGTCATGCACGATCCCAAAGCCGAAGGCTCGCTTGGCAAATTGCTCGCCGATGGCGGCGAGCGCTACCAGGGTGCGGCCAGCGCGTGGGTCGATCCGGCCACTGCGGCCAGCAGCGTGCCCGATGGCAGCGCCGATGTGGTGCTGACCTTCCGCAATGCCCACAATCTGATCATGGCGGGCGGCAATACCGCGAGCGGCACGTTCAAGGCGTTTTTCCGCATGCTCAAGCCCGGCGGCGTGCTCGGCGTGGTCGATCACCACTTGCCTGAAAGCGCCGACAGCGCCGCCGAAATGAAAAGCGGTTATCTGAAGCAATCGACCGTGGTGGCGCTGGCCACTGCGGCGGGCTTCAAACTGGCCGGCGAAAGCGCGGTCAATGCCAATCCCAAAGACACGCATGATTGGGCGGGCGGCGTGTGGACGCTGCCGCCGCGCCTGCAACTGGGCGACCAGGACAAAGCCAAATATCTCGCCATCGGCGAAAGCGATCGCATGACGCTGAAATTCGTCAAGCCGCAGTAATACGAGGTTGCGGAGATCGCGTCCTTTCTCCCCTCCCCTTCAGGGGAGGGGCCAGGAGTGGGGGCTCTCGGAATCGCGCGGCGCTTGGGGACAGCCCCCACCCCAACCCCTCCCCTGACGGGGATGGGCAGATCAGGTTCCACGCTATGCAGACAATCACCTGGGATGCGCCCGCGACGATGATCGATCGCG
>CAITOD010000149.1 GCA_903893935.1 uncultured Sphingomonadales bacterium | reverse complement strand
CGCACATGCCGCTGTTGCCGCCTTGCGGCACGATCGGCACGCGGTGTTCGCCGCAAAGCCGCACCAGCGCTGCGACGTCCGCAGTCGAAGCCGGCGTGGCCAGCCCGATCGCGCGCCCGACATAGCGCCCGCGCCAGTCGGTCAGCCACGGGGCCATCACATCGGGATCGGCGGTGAAGCCTTTGGGGCCGAGCAGCGCGCTTGCCGCCTCGGCAAAGCGCTGCGCCGCTGCCTGCGTGGCGTCGCCGGGCAGCGCAGAGTCGCGCGCGAGGATCGTTTCACTGGTCATCGCGCAATCGCTACTGCCGTGGCCAGACGCGGGCAATTTATTTTTGGCGCGCGCCGGGTTAAGCGGGTGTTCAAGCGTTTTGGCGTTAAAGCGTCCCGGTTCGGTGCCGGGGGGCACCGCCAAACAAACGGGGCAAGCCAACTGGGCACGCCAGCAGGGATACGCGCAAAGATGATCGGCCGAGCGGACAAAGCGGACGGGGAAACAGCGGGCGCATCGCGACCCACGCCCGCCGCGCATGCGCCGCCGCGACCGGGACGCCGATGAAGCGAACCGTGTGGGGCCTGATTGCGGGCGGTCTGGCATTGCTGCCTGCTTGCGCAATCGCGGTCGGCGCGCTGTTCGTGCCTGCGGCCGGCGTCGGCCCGCAGGCGCCGTTCGGGCATGTGCTGGCCAGCGACCATTGGGACCAGGTGCGGATCGAACAGCATCTGATCATCCGCATCATGCCCGGCGAGCCGGTTGTGCCGCGCGACATGCCGCCTCCGGTCCAGCTCCCGCCCGAACGGCTGCGCCAGCGGCGCATCCCGCCCTGCCTGCCGGTTGCCGCGATTGCCGGATCGCGCCCGCTTGCCAACAACCGCCTGCTGCTGTTCATGCGCGATCATCGGCTGATCGGCGCCGATCTCTCGCGCAATTGCACCGCGCGCGATTTTTATCTGGGGTTCTATATCACCCCGACCGGCGACGGGCAGCTGTGCGCGGGACGCGATACGATCCATTCGCGCGCGGGCACCACATGCGCGATCAGCGAGGTGCACGAACTCGTCCCGGCAAATTGACCGGCGCAGCGACGCGTTTCTTGACTTTCGCGCGGTTATCGGCTTAGCGCGGCCGGGCTGCGTCAGCTTGATCATCCGCGCCGTGTGGCGGGTGCAATGCTGCCGTAATCCCGGGGCATGGTCTTAGAATCCGAAACCCGATCCCGGTCTTTCGACGCGTTGCCCCGGTGGCGCTTTGACCAGCCTGACCCGTTACCCGTTACAGGACACCCGCTGCGCATGAAATTCGCCGATCTCGGCCTGTCTGACGAGTTGCTCCAGTCGGTGACCGATGCCGGCTATGACGAGCCGACGCCGATCCAGGCGCAGGCCATACCGTCGGTGCTGATGATGCGCGACATCATCGGGATTGCACAGACCGGCACCGGCAAGACCGCCGGGTTTGTGCTGCCGATGATCGACATTCTCGCGCACGGCCGCCGCCGCGCACTGATGCCGCGCTCGCTGATCCTCGAACCGACGCGCGAACTGGCCGCGCAAGTGGCCGAAAACTTCGAGAAATACGGCAAGAACCACGATCTGCGCATGGCGCTGCTGATCGGCGGGGTGCAGATGGGCGATCAGGTCAAGGCGCTGTCCGATGGCGTCGACGTGCTGATCGCCACGCCCGGCCGGCTGATGGACTTGTTCGAACGCGGCAAGATTCTGCTCACGGGCTGCGAGCTGCTGGTGATCGACGAAGCCGATCGCATGCTCGACATGGGGTTCATCCCCGATATCGAAACGATCTGTGCAAAGTTGCCGACCACGCGCCAGACGCTGCTGTTTTCGGCGACAATGCCGCCGCCGATCAAGAAACTGGCCGACCGCTTCCTGTCGAACCCCAAATATATCGAAGTCGCGCGCCCTGCGAGCGCCAATATCAACATCGCGCAGTTCAAGCTGCGTGTGCCCGCGCGGGCAAAACGCGATGCGCTGCGCGAGATCCTGCGCAAGGACGATGTGACCACCGCAATCGTGTTTGCCAACCGCAAGACCACCGTGCGCGAACTGGCCAAGAGCCTCAAGGCGAGCGGGTTTTCCGCCGGCGAAATCCATGGCGACATGGACCAGTCCTCGCGCATTGCCGAGCTTGACCGGTTCAAGGCGGGCGACATCAACATTCTGTGCGCCTCAGACGTTGCGGCCCGCGGGCTTGATG
>CAITOD010000148.1 GCA_903893935.1 uncultured Sphingomonadales bacterium | reverse complement strand
GCAGCGACAGCGGCGGCACGATCACGTTGACGCGACTGCCGTCCTTCAGGCGGGCGTCGGCCAGCGGCGTGGTCTGGTCGACACGGCGGCCGACCTGGTTGACGATGCGCTGGGCGATCTGGAACAAGTGGCTTTCGTCGCGGAACCGGATCGGCGCGAGCGTGAGCTTGCCCTTCTTTTCGATGTAGGTCTGGTCAGGCCCGTTGACCATGATATCCGAAACGTCGGGATCGTTGAGCAGCTCTTCGAGCGGACCGAACCCGAGCAGTTCGTCGATCAGCACTTTTTCGAGCGCAAACTGTTCGCGCCGGTTGAGCGTGACTTTCAGCTCGCCCAGCACTTCCATGATGATCGGGCGGAATTCTTCGGACAGCTCTTCCTTGGTCAGCGTCGCGGCGGCTTCGGGATCGACGCGTTCGAGCAAGTGCGGCAGCACCTGCTCCTTGATCTTGTGGACCGAGGCTTCGAACCCTTCGGCGTGATGCTGGCTGTCGACGACAAGATTGGCCCGATCGGCCAGCCGCGCCATGGCATCGGAATTCTTGCCTGCGCTGTCGCTGCTTTCGTAAGCGCCGCGTCCGTCATTGCCGGGAACCGGTGCCGGGTTGTTCGCCGGGCTGCCTTCGCCGCTCTTCATCGGGCGCGCAACGCCGAACGAAGGCCGCATCGCAGCACTTCCTCCGCCGGTACCCGCTTTGCGACCAAATGCACTCATGCGTCGAATCCCGTCTGACTGGATCCATGCGTCAGCCGTGCCGTGGGCAAGGGACCTTGATGGATGTTCCGCACTAAAGCGAAAAATGCTTAGAATTTCCTAAACACCTCGCAGGGTTTTCCAAAGAAAGGGCCCAAAGACCCCTGCAAAGCCGCACTCAGGGCAAGACCGTGACGCGACATCCCGCTTTGGCGAGCCGCGGCGCATTGTCGGCGTTGAATTCATCGGCGCGGGGGTCACCAAAGGCGTAGAACCCGGCGAGCGGCGCCAGCGTGCGATTGCCGATCAGCGCGGTGACCGGATGGCTGGCGCACAGCGCCTGCGGATTGACTTCATCGCGCACCAGCCGGATCGGGTGGCGATGCAGATCGGGCGGATTGAGCGCGAGATCCTGCGCGGTCGGTGCGTCCTTGCGGCCCACGATCACGTAATCGGCGTGGACCTGGTCAATCCGGTCGGACACCGTGGCCGAAGCGGCGTAATGGGCATGCGCCATCAGCGCCTGCATCGGCAGGATCACCAGCAGACCCGCTGCCGTCGTGCGCAGCAGGATCGTGCGCCATTCGCCAAGTTCATGATCGAGCGTTTTCCAGCCATAGACCGCGATCAGGATCGCATTGCCAAGCAGGCCGTGCAGATAGCGATAGCCAAACCCGTGGCCCTGGCTGGGCAAGACCACCGCCATGACCAGCGTGGTCAGCACCATGCCGCCGGCAAGTGCTGCGATCATGCTCTTTTCGCGCCAGGCGCGCACCCCGATCACCATGAGCGGCACCAGCAGCAAGTGCTGCCAGGCGATGAAGCGCAGCATGTTGGCGACCATGTTGGGCAGCCCCATCGGGTCGCGTTCGTTGAACACTTTGACCAGGCGCGACATGTAATCGACCCCGCTGTATGTCAGCGTATCGGGGGCGGCGCGCACCATGGCCCAGATCGCGGTCGGGTATTTCAGCCAGAACACCGCGATCACGGCATAGCCGAGGCCGTAAATGGCGGCGCGGTCCCAGCGTCGCTCGACCAGCAGCAGGCACAGGAACGGGGCCACGAACATCGGGTGCATCAGCGGCTGGTGCAAGCCGGTCGCCAGAAATCCGACCACCAGTGCGGCCGCGTCTGCCAAACGCGAACGCTGCAGAAACAGCCACAACCAGCACAGATCGAGCGCCAGATGCCCGGGCATGGCATAGCTGGTCATGCCGGCAAACAGCACCTGGCCCGATCCGGCGTAGAGCAGCAGCGCCACCAAGCCGGCCTCGCGATCGCCTGGCCACAGCTTTTGCACGCAGCCCCACAGCGCCAGCGCGCCCAGCGCGGTCATCGCGGGGCCCGCCAGATAAGGGTCGCCAATCAATGAAAACAGCGCGCGGATCGCCGAATTGACCGGCAGATAGACCGAGATCCAACCCCCGCGAAACTGTGCGGGATACATGAACATCGTGTTGAGCGCATCGGAGGTATCGCGCCACAGCGGCGGCAAGTGCGCGATCAGATGCCCTTGCGCGAACACCGTCGCGTCGAATGTGGCCATCTGTTCATCGCGACTGAGATCGTAGCCGCACAGGACCCAATAATGGCCCAGATAAGTCACCAGCGCGAGACCGAGCGCCGCCAGCAGCCAGGTGCGCGCGTGCGCAACCGGGAGCGCAGCGCGCTGCGGCACCCGATAACAGGCGAGCGCAATCAGGATCGCGGCGGCCAGCAGCAGCCAGCGATCCTGCCGATGCAGCACGAAAGCCGGCACGTTGGCGGTCGCGCGGAACGTCAGCGACAGGAAAAACGCCGCGCCGACCGCGCCCACGGCAAAGCGTATCAGCCCGGCTTTGGCCGATCGTACCGGCGCTATCGCGGCCGTTTGTTGTGCAAATGCGGTGTGATCGGGGCTTGCCGCCGCGTCGGGTGGTACAGTAGTCATGGTTTCCCCAAGTCCAGCGCGGCTTTGCCCTGTCGTGAAATCGCAAATCAAGGTTAGTACCGGGTTAATGGCCAGACACGATCGGCGCAAAAAAAGTTCCGACAACGAAGTTTACGATGAGCCCGAGCCAGAGGCCGGGTCCGAACCGGGCCCGCCGCCTGCGTGCTGGCTCTGCCTGCGTCCGCTTGGCGAGAAAGTCGATCGCTATCACCCCGTGCCCAAGAGCCGCGGCGGGCGCGCGACGGTTGCAGTGCATCCGATCTGTCGCCGCACGATCGAAACGGTGTTTACCAATGCCGAACTGGCGCGGAGCGCGGGCGTGCGCGAAACGCTGGCCGATCATCCCGAGATCGTGCGCTTTCTGGCCTGGGTTGCCGAAAAAGCGCCCGATTTCGATGCCCCGACCGCGCCGCGCCGCAAGCGCTGACTGCGTATTGGCTTGCATACTTATGCATGCTTTTTGCCGGTTTATGCGCCGGTCTTTCGCTTCTAGGGCAAATGGGGCGCAATTTGCATTCTGACGTGGAGTATGCCTCGATGGCCGCGACAAACTGTTCCGCTCTGCTGCTGTTCGGCGCAACGGGCGACTTGTCCCGCCGCATGCTGCTGCCCTCGCTGTTCGCGCTGCACGAAGACGAGCTGATCGCGCCGACTTTGCGCATAGTCGGCAGCGCACGCTCCGATCTCGACGATGCGGGTTTCCGCGAATTTGCCAAAGCGGCGCTCGAGGAATTTCTGCCCGCCGACCGCAAGGACCCGGCGCGGGTCAGCGGGTTTCTTGAACGGCTGCATTATCAGGCGCTCGATGCCTCCGATCTCGCCGGGTTTGCCGCCCTGGCGGTAAAGCTGGGCGATATTTCGTGCGGGCTGGCGATTTTCCTGTCGACCGCGCCGGCGCTGTTCGAAGCGACCATCGACGGTTTGCGCCACGCCGGGCTGGCGCAGCCGCATGTGCGCATCGGGCTGGAAAAGCCGCTGGGCAACGATCTCGCCTCGAGCGCGCGGATCAACGATGCGGTCGCCGCCGGCTTTTCCGAACAGCAGATTTTCCGCATCGACCATTACCTCGGCAAGGAAACGGTGCAGAACCTGATGGCGCTGCGCTTTGGCAATGTGTTGTTCGAACCGCTGTGGAACGCCGCGCATATCGACCATGTGCAGATCACGGTCAGCGAAACGGTCGGGCTCGAAGGGCGCAAGGGGTTCTACGACGGCACCGGCGCCTTGCGCGACATGGTGCAGAACCACATGCTGCAGTTGCTGGCGATGATCGCAATGGAGCCGCCGTGCGACTATGACGCGACTTCGATACGCGACGAAAAGGTCAAGCTGCTGCGCGCCTTGCGCCCGGTCAGGCCCGAGGAAATGGTGCGCGGGCAATATCGCGCCGGTGCTGTGCTCGGCCAGACGGTCGAAGGCTATGCCGACGATCTCGGCGCCGCGTCGGACACCGAGACGTTCGTTGCGATCAAGGCGCATCTGGACAACTGGCGCTGGCAGGGGGTGCCGTTCTATCTGCGCCACGGCAAGCGGCTGGCCGAACGCCGCAGCGAAATCGTGGTGCAGTTCAAGGATGTGCCGCACAATATCTTTGCCGATCGCGGCGGGCGGCCGCGCGCCAACCGGCTGGTGATCCGGTTGCAGCCCGAAGAATACGTGCGGCTGCAAGTCATGGCCAAGCAGCCGGGGCTCGATCGCGGCGGGATCGTGCTGCGCGAAGTCAATCTCGATCTGTCGCTGACCACCGCCTTTGCCAAAGCGCGCCGCCGCATTGCCTACGAACGCCTGCTGCTCGATCTGATCGAAGGCGAGCAGACGCTGTTTGTGCGGCGCGACGAAGTCGAGGCGCAGTGGCGCTGGATCGATGCGATCCGCAAAGTCTGGGCGAGCGGCGAAGACGATGTGAAGCCATATGCGGCCGGGGGCTGGGGCCCCAATGCCGGCATTGCGCTGACCGAACGCGACGGGCGCAGCTGGAATGACTGAACGCGTCCTGTGGGCCGATCCGGGCCACGCTGCGGCGGTCGCGGCGCGGATCGAGGCCGAAGTGCAGCGCCCTGGGCCCAAACGGATCGCGTTTACCGGCGGATCGACCCCGCTCAAAGTGCTCGCTTTGCTGGCCACCCGCGATCTCGACTGGTCGCAAGTGACCATCGCGCTGACCGACGACCGCTGCGTGCCCGACGATCACCCGGCATCGAATTTCGGCAGGATTTATGCGGCACTGGGCACAAGTGGCGCGCGGTTCGAGCGGCTGGTCGAAGGTGCTGCGGTGGCGCCGTTCGATCTGGTCTGGCTCGGCATGGGCGAAGACGGCCATGTCGCTTCGCTGTTTCCGACTATGCATGCGCTGGTGCGCCCGGGGGCTACGGTGATATCCACCAAGCCGGTACCGCTGCCACCCGAAGCGCCGTTTGCCCGTCTCACGCTCAATGCCAAGGCGCTGAAAGCGACGCGCGCGATCATTCTGGTGGTGACCGGTGCTGCCAAACGCGCGCTGATCGAGCGGGTGCTGGCCGGTGCCGATCCTGCGGCAGACGATTACCCGGTGGCCGAATTCTTGCGCGGCGAAGGCCCGCCGCTGACCATTTACTGGAGCGAATGATGGCTCTTCACCCCGTTGTCGCGCGTGTTACCGATCGCATCGTGGCGCGATCTGCGCAAACCCGCGCCGCCTATCTCGATCTGATCGGCCGGGCGCGCCACGAAGGGCTCGATCGGCCCAAACTGTCGTGCGGCAATCTGGCGCACGGCTTTGCCGCGGCGGGCGAAGACAAGCTTGCGATCCGCGCCGGCAAGGCAATGAACATCGGCATTGTCACCGCGTTCAACGACATGCTTTCGGCGCACCAGCCCTATGGCCGCTATCCCGAACAGATCAAACTGTTCGCGCGCGAAGTGGGCGCCACCGCGCAAGTCGCCGGCGGGGTGCCGGCGATGTGCGACGGGTGACGCAAGGCCAGCCTTCGATGGAGCTGTCGCTGTTCAGCCGCGACACGATTGCGATGAGCACCGCCGTCGCGCTCAGCCACGGCATGTTTGAAAGCGCGCTGCTGCTCGGCATTTGCGACAAGATCGTGCCCGGCCTGCTGATCGGCGCCTTGCGCTTTGGCCACTTGCCGACGATCCTCGTGCCGTCGGGCCCGATGCCATCGGGGCTTGCCAACAAGGAAAAAGTGCGCGTGCGCCAGCTCTATGCCGAAGGCAAAGTGGGGCGCGACGAATTGCTCGAAAGCGAAAGCGCGAGCTACCATTCTGCAGGCACTTGCACGTTTTACGGCACCGCCAATTCCAACCAGATGATGATGGAAATGATGGGGCTGCACATGCCCGGATCGAGCTTTGTGCTGCCGGGCACCAAATTGCGCCAGGAACTGACGCGTGCGGCGACCCACCGCATCGCCGCAATCGGCTGGGATGGCGATGATTATCGCCCGCTCGGCCAGTGCGTTGATGAAAAGGCGCTGGTCAACGCCGTCGTAGGCCTGCTGGCCACCGGCGGCTCGACCAATCACGTGATCCATCTGCCGGCCATTGCACGCGCGGCCGGAATCCAGCTCGACTGGGACGATATGGACGAACTGTCGCGCGCGGTGCCGCTGATTGCCAGCATCTATCCCAATGGCGCGGGCGATGTGAACGGCTTCGCGGCCGCCGGCGGCATGCCTTATGTGATCGCCGAACTGGTCGGGGCAGGGCTCGCGCACGACGACATCCTGACCGTTTATGGCGCATCGCTGGCCGAAGGCGCGCAGCAGCCGGTCATGGCGGGCGACGCGCTGGCATGGGACCCGGCACCTGCGGCCAGCCACGACCCGGTGCTGTTGCGCCCCGTCGCGGCACCGTTCCAGAGCGAAGGCGGCTTGCGGTTGCTGCAGGGCAATCTCGGGCGCGCGACGATCAAGACGAGCGCGGTCGATCCGTCGCGCTGGACCATCGAAGCGCCTGCGCGCGTGTTTTCCGACCAGAACGAAGTGATCGCCGCGTTCAAGGCGGGCGAACTCGAACGCGATGTGGTGGTGGTGGTGCGGTTCCAGG
>CAITOD010000147.1 GCA_903893935.1 uncultured Sphingomonadales bacterium | reverse complement strand
GCTTCGGCGATGTCGTGCGTGACCATCACCACGGTAAGGCCGTGATCGCGCCACAGCTGCGTGACCAGTTCGTGCATGTCGACGCGGATGCCCGGATCGAGCGCACCAAACGGCTCGTCGAGCAGCAGCACGCGCGGATGCTTGACCAACGCTTGCGCCAACGCCAGCCGTTGCTGCATCCCGCCCGACAATTGCGCCGGATACTGGTCGCGCGCATGCGCCAGCCCGACTGCGGCGAGCATCGCCTCCGCCTCGGCCAGTGCGGCGCGGCGCGGCGCGCCGAACAGCCGGCCGAGCACCGGTGCTGCCGCGCATTCGCGCCCGAACAGCACGTTGCCGATCACCGTCAGATGCGGAAACACCGAATAGCGCTGAAACACCACGCCGCGATCGGGGCCGCATTCGGCGGGCATCGGCGCACCATCGAGCAGCACTTTGCCGCGGCTGGGGGCTTCCTGCCCCAGGATCAGCCGCAGAAACGTGCTCTTGCCCGCACCCGAAGGGCCGACCACCGAAATGAATGCGCCTTCGTCGATAGCCAGATTGACGCGTTCGAGCACGACTTTGGCGCCGTATTCGACCCACACGTTCCTGAATTCGAGCAGGCTCACCGCTCACCCCCGTGCGCCCAGGGAAAGGCGCGGCGGGCCAACAGCTGCAACAGCGCATCGGCGGCAATCGCCAGCAGCGAGATCCACGCCACGTAAGGCAGGATGATATCCATCGCGAGATAGCGCCGCACCAGGAAGATGCGATAGCCGAGCCCGACATCGGACGCGATCGCTTCGGCCGCGATCAGGAACACCCACGCCGGCCCCATCGAAAAACGCAAGGTTTCGATCAGCCGCGGCATCATCTGCGGCAGCGCGACGCGGATCGCCACGATCCACGAATTGGCGCCCAGCGTCTGCGCCTTGATGAACTGTTCGGCGGGGAGCCCGGCGACATGGGCGGCCAGATCGCGGGTCATATAGGGGGCAATGCCGATCGCGATCAGCGCGATCTTGGCCGCTTCGCCCAGACCCAGCGCAATGAACAGGATCGGCAGGACCGCGATCGGCGGGATCACCGCGATCACCGTGATGACGGGCCCAAAGATGGCGCGCGCCAGCGGCAGCACGCCAAGCAGCAGGCCGAGCGTGAGCGCGGTCACCGTGGCCAGCGCAAGACCCGCTCCGAGCCGCGTCAGGCTGGCAATGGTATCGGCGAGCAAAGTGATCTGGCCGCTCACCGGATCGATCTGCGTCGCCATGCGCCAGGCCGCCGAGGCCATCGCCGCCACCGTCGGCAGCACTTTGTCGGCCGGATTGTCGGCATGGCGCAGCGCTGCGGCGATCGCATAAGTGAGCGCAAGGAGCAGGATCGGCATCGCGCCGATCACGATCCGGCCGCGCCGGGCCGGTCGCACATTGATCAGGCGGGTCATAGCTTTCCGTCGGCCGCCATTTGCGTAAAGCTCGGATCGAACCGCAGCTTGACCGCGCCCGCATTGCCCAGCGTCTTGCCGCCGGGAAACGCAATGCCGATCGCATCGACCGAAGTCGCGGCCGGCCCGAACAGGCCTTTGGCAAACGCGAATTGCCGCACGCGGTCGGTTACCGTCACCAGTTCGGGGCTGTTCGCAAGCTTCGCCGCTTCGGCGGCGGTGTAATAGAGATGCGTGGTTTTCAGCTGGCTGTCATAGCCATCGGGTGTGGTGCCGGCGTCGTGCGCCATTTGCGCGCGCGCCGCGCGGCCGGCGGCATCGTCGCGGTGCATCACTGCCATCGTTTCATACCAGATCCCGGCGAGCGCCTTGCCAAGCGCGGGGTTGGCTTTCAGCGTCGCGCTGCTGACTGCCAGCACGTCGAGGATTTCGTTGGGAATCTGATGGCTGTCGAATACCAGCGTGGCGCCGGGGGCTTTCTTCACTTCGGACAACTGCGGGTTCCACGTGACCACCGCGTTGACTTGCGGCGAAGCGAACGCGCCGACGATATCGGCATCGCCGGTGTTGACGGTCTTGACATCCGACAGCTTCAGCCCGGCCTTTTCGAGCCCGCGCGCGAGCAGGTACTGCGATACCGACAATTCGACCAGATTGACCGAGCGCCCCTTGATGTCGGCCATCGCATGCGCATTCTTGAGCACCACGCCGTCGTTGCCGTCGGAATAATCGCCCAGGATCACCACCGACGTGTCTTTCCCGCCCGCCGCCGGGATAGTGAGCGTATCCATCGAAGTCGCTACCACGCCGTCAAGCTTGCCGGCGGTGTACTGGTTGACCGATTCGACGTAGTCGTTGACTTGCACCAGCTTGATCGTGATGCCGTATTTGTCGGCCCATTTCTTCACGATCCCGGATTCCTGCGCATAAGGCCACGGCATCCAGCCGGCGTAGATCGACCAGCCGATCGTGAAATCATGCTTTGGCGCTTCGACCGGAATGCCGTCGGCGCCGGCCGGGCTGCCCGAATGGCCGCACCCCGCCAAAGCAAGCAGCCCGGCACAGGCAAGCGAACGGATCGTGCGGACAGATCGGATCACGGCAAGGCTTCCTTCGCGTACAATCGAGGCATGTGGTGCCCAAGCCCCGGCCATCACGCTAGAGCCTGTTTCATGATGCAGGGCATAGATATTCTTTATGCCCAAACCGTCTGCGGCGCGCCATTGCCCCGCGCAGCGTCAGCCCGGTGGGCGCGCGCGCAGCCGCCGCTGGATCTCATCGAGGAACAATTGCGTTGCGGTATCGCGCGCGGCGGTTTGCCGCGACAGCAGATAGATATCGTACGACGGTTCGACATCGCGCGGTAGAAGCCCCCACAACCGGTCGCGCTCGACCAGATCGCGCGCCGCCATGACCGGCAGAAACCCGATGCCGACCCCCAGGCTGATCAGCCGCTTGGCCTCGTGCACATCTTCGGCCAGCCCGCTGACCGATGTGCCAAGGCCATAGCGCTGGCGCATGCG
>CAITOD010000146.1 GCA_903893935.1 uncultured Sphingomonadales bacterium | reverse complement strand
TGGCCGGGTGGCTGGTGGTGGCCGCGATCCCCAACAAATATGAATCGCATGCACGCATTTTTGTGCGCATCGACGATGTGCTGTCCGACCAGATCGGGCTGGGCGCCGATCGCCATCGCGATATCGACCGGGTGCGTGAAACGTTGACCAGCGCGGTCAATCTGGAAAAAGTCGTGCGTGCGACGCGGCTGGGTGAACGCGTGACCAGCGAAAAGGCGATGGAAGCCGCCGTCGCGTCGCTCGCCAATGCGATCAGGGTGACCAACAGCCAGGAAAACCTGTTCGAGATCGCGGCGACGTCGGGCAGCAGCAGCTATTCCGACGCCGAAAACGCGCATCTGGCGCAGGATATCGCGCAAAAGATGATCGACATCTTTCGTGAGGAAAACCTGTCGGGCGGGCGCGGCGAAATGAGCGACACGCTGGCCTTCATGGACCAGCAACTGTCCGACCGGCAAAAGGATCTCGAAGCCGCCGAGCAGAAGCGTCAGGCATTCGAAGCCAAGAACGCCGGGATGTTGCCCGGCACCGGCACCGCCGCCGCGCGGCTCGAAGGCACGCGCGCCGAATTGCGCGGCGTCGAATCCGACCTGCTGGCGGCGCAAAGCGCGCTCGCCTCGATCAGCGGGCAGATGGCCGGCACGCCGCCGACGATCACCGTGCCGGGCACCAGCGGCGGCGCCAAAGGCGCGCTGGCGCAGGCGCAAGGCGATCTGGCGGCGATGCACGCGCGCGGCCTGACCGACAGCCATCCCGATGTGATCGCGCAACGCGCGCAAATCGCGCAACTGGCGCGCGCCGCCGCCAGCGAAGGTGGCCATGGTGGCGGGGGCACGCCCAATCCGGCCTATGCCTCGTTGCAATCGATCAAGGCCGACCGCCAGGCGAGCATTGTCGCGCTGCAATCGCGCAAGGCCGGGCTGCAATCCGACATCGCCCAATTGACCACGCAGCAATTCGGCGAGCCGGCGGTCGCCGCGCAAGCTTCGCGGATCAACCGGGACTATGACGTGCTCAAGGAACAATATGACAAGCTGTTGCGCGATCGCGAAGCGCTGCGTCTGCGCGGCCAGGTTGAAAACGAACACAGCGCGGTCAAATTCGAAGTGATCGACCCGCCGACGTCGCCGCGCGAACCGGCCGCACCCAATCGCCCGCTGATGCTGGCGGGTGTGCTGGTCGCAGGACTTGCGACCGGTGCGGGGGTGGCTTTTGCGCTCGGTCGGCTGCGCGGCACCTTTGCCACCACCGCCGATCTCGAACGCGCGCTGGGCTTGCCGGTGCTGGGTGCGGTGACGCTTGCGCTGACCCAGTCGGCGCTGGCCGAACGACGGCGCCAGATCCGTTGGTTCAGCGGCGGCTTTGGGGCGCTGGTGGTTGTGCTGCTGGCGCTGCTGGCGCTTGAATTCATGAAACGCCGGCTGGTGGCGTGAGCGGAGCGAGCAAACCAACGATGGCCGATCATCCCCGCCTTCCACCCGTCCGGTCCGATGCTCCGGCCCGTCGCAAGCGCGCCTCGCTGATCGAGCGCGCCGGCGGCGCCAGCGACTGGCGCAAGCTGGTTGTCGGGCAAGCGCCCGCCGAACCCGCACCAGCGCCGTTCGCGCCGCCGGCGCTGTCGGCCGAAATCACCGGCGTTGTCAGCCCCGAGAT
>CAITOD010000145.1 GCA_903893935.1 uncultured Sphingomonadales bacterium | reverse complement strand
GCGTCGAGGTGCTTCTGCCCGCCATCGCGATCGGTGAAGAAGCCGGTGCATTCGAGCGCGATGTCGACGCCGTCGGCGGCGTGCGGCAGCTTGGCCGGATCGCGTTCGGCGGTCACTTTGATGTGCTTGCCGTCGATGATCAGGTCATTGCCATCGACTTCGACCGTGCCCTGATAAGCGCCGTGAACGCTGTCGCGCTTGAACAGGCGCGCGTTGGCCAACGGGCTGCCGAGATCGTTGATCGCCACCAGTTCAAGCCCGCATTCGGGGCGTTCGAGGATAGCGCGCGCCACCTGGCGGCCGATGCGGCCGAAGCCGTTGATTGCGACTTTGATCGCCATGTTCACATCTCCTGTTGGATCAAGCCAGTCGAGCCAGGATTTGCGGTACGATCTTGTCCGCGGTCAGCCCGAAATGTTCATACAATATAGGTGCGGGTGCCGAGGCACCAAAGGTGTCGATGCCGATTGTCAGCCCGTCGCAGACGTATTTCTGCCATCCGGTTGTGACGCCCGCCTCGATCGAGACTTTGAGCACATCTGCCGGCAGCACATCGGCGCGATATTGGGCCGGTTGGCGGTCGAACAATTCGCAGCACGGCATCGACACCACATCGGCGCCCACGCCTTGCGCTTCGAGCTGCGCGGCGCAGGCCATTGCGATTTCGACTTCGGACCCGGTCGCGACCAGCACCGCTTTGCGCGGGGCCACGGCTTCGACCAGGCGATAGGCGCCCGATGCGCTGCGGTTGCCCTGACCGGTGGTCCGCAGTTGCGGCAGGTTCTGCCGCGACAGCGAGAGCACCGAAGGGGTGTGCGGGCTCGCCAGCGCGATCTGCCAGCATTCGGCGGTTTCGATCGTATCGGCCGGGCGGAACACGTTGAGATTGGGAATCAGCCGCAAGCTCATCACGTGTTCGATCGGCTGGTGCGTCGGGCCGTCTTCGCCCAGCCCGATCGAATCGTGCGTCAGCACATAGACCACGCGCGCATGCTGCAACGCCGACAGGCGGATGGCGTTGCGGCAATAATCCGAAAACACCAGGAACGTGCCGCCATACGGGATCACCCCGCCGTGGAGCGCGGCCCCGTTCATCGCAGCCGCCATGCCGAACTCGCGGATGCCGTAATGCACGTGGCGGCCGGCATAGGCCTGCTGACCGAAAGTGGGCGTGGCAGCCACTTTGGTGAACACCGAACCGGTGAGATCAGCCGAACCGCCGAACAGTTCGGGCACATGCGGCGCCAGCACATCGAGCGCGAATTCAGACGCCTTGCGCGTCGCCACTTTGCGCGGGGCTTCGAGCCAGCCGGAAAACAAGGCTTCGGCTTGCGCCAGATCGGGCAGATCGCCCGCCATGCGCCGGTCGAATTCGGCCCGCAACGGGTTGCCTGCGGTGCGGGCGGCCCAGGCGGCGTGCGTCGCGCGGCCGCGTTCGCCGGTGGCACGCCATGAAGCGAGGATTTCTTCGGGCACTTCGAACGGTGCGGCGGTCCAGCCAAGATGCGCGCGCGTGGCGGCGACTTCGTCGGCCCCCAGCGGGCTGCCGTGGACATTGTGCCCGCCCTGTTTGTTGGGTGCGCCTTTGCCGATCAGCGTGCGGCAGGCCACCAGCGAAGGGCGCGGATCGGTCGCCGCTTCGGCGAGCGCGCGTGCGATATCGGCAAAGTCGTGTCCGTCGCACGCGGTGACGTGCCAGCCGCTCGCACGATAGCGCGCGGCAACGTCTTCGCTGGTTGACAGGCTGGCATCGCCATCGATCGTGATGCGGTTGTCGTCCCACAGCACGTTGAGCCGTCCCAGCCCGAGCGTACCGGCGAGACCCACGGCTTCGTGGTTGATCCCTTCCATCAGGCAGCCGTCGCCGGCGATTACCCAGGTGCGGTGATCGACCAGATCGTCGCCGAACACCGCATTGAGGTGCCGTTCGGCCATCGCCATGCCGACCGCCATCGCCAGCCCCTGCCCGAGCGGACCGGTGGTGCATTCGATGCCGGGGATCAGGAAGTTTTCCGGATGCCCGGCGCACACGCTGCCCAATTGGCGGAAATCGCGGATATCGCCGATCGTCGGCGAGGCGTAGCCCGACAGATAAAGCAGCGCATAGACCAGCATCGAGCCATGCCCGGCCGACAGCACAAAGCGGTCACGATCGGCCCAGCGCGGCGCATCGGGATCGAATTTGAGGAAATCGCACCACAGCACCGTCGCGACATCGGCCATGCCCATCGGCATGCCGGGGTGCCCGGAATTGGCCGCCTGCACGGCATCCATGGCCAGCGCGCGGATGGCATTGGCCATCGGCGGCAGTGCTTCCGGTGCCAGAACTTGGGGGTTTCGGGTCATAGCGGGCGGTCAACCTTTCCAGCACGCGCGGATGGCCGACGCGCAACCTGCCTGATTCGGCCCCGGCCTCTTGGGACAGGGCGCCCACCCCGTCAAGCTTGCGCCCGCCCGATCGCCGTCTCGCTTGCGCACAGCCCTGGCGTGATCCGTGCATTCCTATGCATTGCCCGAAATGCGCGATTTGTCGCAAGCCTTCTGGCAGGCGTGAGCCCCGTCGCGCTTGCGCCGCGTGGCCGATGTGCTAGCCAAGCGCGATGACAAGCCCCGGTCTGGACCACGAACTTGCCCGGATCGCGCAAGCGATCGACCGGCTGGAACGCGCCGCCGCCGCGCGCGACGCGCAACTGGCCGAACTGGCGGTACTCAAGGCGCGGCACCGGCGGCTGAAGGACACGGTCAGCAACGAACTGCAGCAGCTTGACTTGTTGCTTGCCAATCTGCCGCAAAAACCATGACCGCATCCGAAACCCGCAACGTTACGCTGTCGATCGGCGGTCGCAGCCATGTGATGTCGGTGGCGCCCGGCGAGGAAGCGCATGTGCGCATGCTGGCGCGGATGATCGACGACCGCGTGCGCAAGCTGGGCTTTGTCCACGGCCAGACCGAGGCGCGCATGCTGCTGGTCGCGGCACTCGTGCTGGCCGACGAACTGCACACGCTGCAGCAGGCACCCCCGCCCCCGCCCCCCGAACCGGCTGATCCGGCGCCCGACCATCAGCTGCTCGCGCATATCACCGCGCTGGCCGATCGCGTGGAAAAGCTTGCCGCGCGGCTTGAGCATTCGGGTGAGGCACCCTAGATAGGAGTGTGACGGGTTCTGCCCGGCACGAGCCGCATGAACATCCCTGAGGCTATAAGCAATCCTGGGGGGCTGTCCCTGGCCGGGACTTTGGTCCCGGACACATGGTCCCCACCTGACGTTGGCGCGTCAGAGGATATTCCGAGCAAACGACCCATGGTGGGCCCGTCACCCATCCTTTTCCTCCCGCCGCCTAAAAGGGATATCGCCGGTGAGCGAAAGCGATAGCACGGGTGCCAACAAGGCGGCATTGCGCAAAACCTTGCGGCTCGCGCGCAATGCCCATGCCAATGCGCTCGATCCGCGCGTGCGCGCGCTCGTGCTGATGCGCCCGCCCGCAGCACTGACCGAACTGCTGCCAGCCGATGCCACGATCGGGCTCTATATGGCCGGATCGGGCGAAGCGCCGACGATCGGCTATGCCCGCCATTTTCATGAAGCGGGGCACACGATCGCGCTGCCGTGGTTTGCCGCGCGCGACAGCGCCATGACTTTCCGCGCGTGGGCTTCGCCGCATCTCGACGCACTGCTCGAACCTGGCCCGTTCGGGATCGCGCAACCGCTTGCCGCAGCACCCGAAATCACGCCCGATGTGCTGTTTGTACCGCTGGTCGGGTTCACCGCCCGGGGCGACCGGCTGGGCCAGGGCGGCGGGCATTATGACCGCTGGCTGGCAACCCATGCCAAGGCGCTGGCAATCGGCCTCGCCTGGGATTGCCAGCTGGTCGAGACTCTGCCCAAGGAGGTGCACGACCGGGCTTTGTTTGCCGTGGTAACGCCCACCCGTCTGTTCGGCCCATTTGGAGCACTGCCATGATGCTTGAACCCGGCGACGAACGCCTGCAACCGACCTGGCGCAAGCCGGTGGGCATCCTTGTCATGCTGGTGGCACTGGCGCTTTATGCTGCGCTCGTCGCGCAATTGTCCGAACCGATCGGGCGCTGGCCGGTGATCGCGCAGACTGTGGCCTATATCGTGCTCGGCACGATCTGGCTGCTGCCACTGCGGCGCTTTCTGATTTGGATGGAAACCGGGCGTTGG
>CAITOD010000144.1 GCA_903893935.1 uncultured Sphingomonadales bacterium | reverse complement strand
TGTGCTGGTGACGGTCGCATTCGCCGGCGGCGTGGTGGTGCTCGCGGCTGTCATTCACGGTGCGCTCGCGCTGCGGCCGCAGCCGGCGCTGCCCGATTTTGCGCCGCCCGACTGGTCGGTCACGCATGCGGCGATCGAATATGCCGAAGAAGCGGTGGCGATCACCGACCGCGCCGGGCGGCTGGTCTGCGCCAACGAACGCTTCGCACAATGGTTCGGCACCGCGGCACCGCCAAGCTTGCCGCTGCTGGCCGCCGATCCGGCGCGCGCGGAAGAAGCCGGCCGCGCCGCCTGGCGCGATGGCGATGCCGAAGTGGGCGAAGTACAGGCAGAAGCGGGCACGTTCAGCCTGTCGGTCCACCGCGCCGGTCGCGGCGAAGACCATCTGATCTGGCGGCTGGCCCCGGTCGTGCACAATGATCCGGTGGCCGATGCGATAGCTGCGGTTGTCGGCAAGCCCGGGCATGCCTTTGGCCGCGAAAGCATTCAAGCTGCGGTGGTCGCACCCGACGGCCGCGTCCTGGCGGCCAACCGCGCGTTTGCCGCGCGCGCCACCGGCTCGGATGCGACCGATGTGACCGGCAGCGACTTTGTCAGCCATTTCGAATCCGACGCTAGCCAGGACATCTATTTTACGCAGGAGCGCGGCCGCGGCCTGCCGGTGCGGTTTCTCCACGTGCCGATTGCCGATCCCGATGCGCGCGAACCGGTCGATCCGGCGCACGCGCCATCGCTGTTCCTGATTGTCGACACGCACACCGGAGTCGGCGAAGTGCGCGCGGGACTGCCGCAGATCGAGGGACTGCTGGCGCGGCTGCCGCTGGGGCTGGCGATGGTCGATCGCGACGGGCGGTTTCTGTTTGCCAATGCCGCTTTCCTGCGCGCTTCGGGGATCGAAGGGGCGAGCACACCGCTTTATCCGTCGGACCTCGTCATTCGCGAAGACAAGAGCGCGCTCTCCGACGCGGTGCGTCGCCATGCCCAGGGTGCGACGACATCGGGCGATGTGGCGGTGCGACTGCTGAGCGCGCCCGACGAACCGGTGCTGATGGGGCTCGCTGCCTTGCGCGGGATCGGCGATTGCGCGGTGCTGCTCAGCCTCAAGGATTCGAGCGAGGAGACCCGGCTCAAGCACCAGATCGCGCAAGCTTCGAAAATGCAGGCGGTCGGGCAACTGGCGGGCGGCGTGGCGCACGATTTCAACAACGTGCTGACCGCGATCATCGGCTATTGCGATCTGATGCTGATGCGGCACACGCCGGGCGACAGCGATTACGACGATATCCAGCAGATCAAGGCCAATTCCAACCGGGCCGCCAGCCTTACCAGGCAATTGCTGGCGTTTTCGCGCCAGCAGACGTTGCGCCCGCAAGTGCTGCAATTGCCCGATGTCGTCGCCGAAGTATCGACTTTGCTCAAGCGGCTGATCGGCGAGCGCATCACGCTTGAAGTCACGCACGATCGGGGGCTGGGCGCGGTGCGCGCGGACCCGGTGCAGCTCGAGCAGGTGCTGCTCAACCTCGTCGTCAACGCGCGCGATGCGATCACCGACAACAAGGCCGCCGATGCGCGCACCCCGGGCGTGGTCAAGCTGATGACCCGGCGGGTGACCGCCGAAGCGGTGCGCGCGATGAAAAACGACGTGCTGCCGATCGGCAATTACACCGCGCTGGTGGTCGAAGACAACGGCCACGGCATCCGTCCGGCGCAGCTCGACAAGATTTTCGAGCCGTTTTTCACCACCAAGGATCGCGGCAAAGGCACCGGGCTCGGGCTTTCGACGGTCTATGGTATCGTCAAGCAATCGGGCGGGTTCATCTTTGTCGAAAGCGAATTCGGCAAATGGACGCGCTTTACGATCTATTTCCCGGTGCATGTGCCCGATGCCGCCGAGCCTGCCGAGCCGGCGCGCGAGCGTCCGGCGGCAAACCGTCGCCGCCAGTGGTCGCACGGCGGGCGCGTGCTGCTGGTCGAAGACGAAGACACCGTGCGCGCGGTGGCCGAGCGCGCGCTGACGCGCCAGGGCTTCGACGTGACCACCGCACCCGATGGCGAAGCGGGCATCGAAACCCTGCTGCGTACGTATGAAGAGGGCGGCAAATTCGATCTGGTCGTGTCCGACGTTGTCATGCCGACCAAGGACGGGCCGACCATGGCGCGCGAGATCCGTGCGCTGCACCCGGACATGCCGCTGCTGTTCATGTCGGGCTATGCCGAAGAGACGCTGCGGCGCGAGATTGATCTGCCCAACATGCATTTCCTGCCCAAGCCGTTTTCGGTGCAGCAGATTGTCGCCGCGGTCGAACGCGTGCTGCGCGGCGACGCCGGCGAGGTGTAAGTGCGGCGATGATTCGCGAAGGGGCGGGCGTGACATCCTTCGCGATCGGGCGCATGGCAGCTTTGCAGTCCATGGCGTGATCCCATTCCGGCGGGCTGCCCGGCCGGTTCGCCAAGCGCTCTGTGACCGGAAATTGCCATTGCTGCTAAGTGCTTGCGATCCTTTGCTTCCAATTTGGCGAAAAAATCCTGTTCCCCTCTTGTTCCAATGGAACGAAACGGGTACAAAGGCGCTGTTGACGGTCCTTGTCGACTATCTCTAGCAGAGGGGAGTGCACAGCCATGGCGGCTCAGCTCAAGCTTATTCAGGAAGGCAAAGAGAAAGGTATGGACCGTCAAAAAGCGCTCGACGCAGCGCTCGCCCAGATCGACCGGGCATTCGGCAAAGGCTCGGTGATGAAGCTCGGGCAGAAGGAAACGATGCAGGTCGAAGCGGTGTCGACCGGCTCGCTCGGGCTCGATATCGCGCTTGGTATCGGCGGCGTGCCGCGCGGCCGGATCGTCGAAATCTATGGTCCGGAAAGTTCGGGCAAGACCACGCTCGCGCTGCATTGCATTGCCGAAGCGCAGAAGATTGGTGGTACCGCTGCATTCGTCGATGCCGAACACGCGCTCGATCCGGTCTATGCCAAGAAAGTCGGGGTCGATATCGACAATCTGATCGTGTCGCAGCCCGATACCGGCGAACAGGCGCTGGAAATCGTCGACACGCTGGTGCGTTCGAATGCGGTCGATGTGCTGGTGATCGACTCCGTTGCCGCACTCGTGCCGCGCGCCGAAATCGAAGGCGAGATGGGCGACAGCCATGTCGGCCTGCAGGCCCGGCTGATGAGCCAGGCCTTGCGCAAGCTGACCGGCTCGATCAGCCGGTCGCGCTGCACGGTCATTTTCATCAACCAGGTGCGCATGAAAATCGGTGTGATGTACGGCAACCCCGAAACCACCACCGGCGGCAACGCGCTCAAGTTCTACGCGTCGGTGCGGCTCGACATTCGTCGCGTCGGCCAGATCAAGGATCGCGACGAAATCGTCGGCAACACCACCCGCGTCAAAGTC
>CAITOD010000143.1 GCA_903893935.1 uncultured Sphingomonadales bacterium | reverse complement strand
GCCTCAGCACGAACGGGACTTGTTTTGGGAATCCGGCTCAGGTGCGCAGGCGTTCGATTCCTTGCGCCAGCGCGACATAGAGCTTGCCCATGTCCGACGACAGCAGGGTCACGCCCAGCGCGTTGCCGTCCCGGGTGGAGAGCAGCTGGCGCAGCATGCCTTCGAAATCGTGGATGTAGCGGTTGACGTGGAGGCGGAATTCTTCGTTGGTTTCGTAATGCTGCTGCACCACGCGCGCTTCCGTGGCATCGAGCAGCGACACCGCGCGGCGTGTGAAAATCCCGCGTTCGCCGCGCAGATACGAGGCCCAGGCGGTTTCCGACACTTCGGCCGACAGGATGCGGCTGACGTCGATCGCGGTCGAATTGAGGCTTTCGGTGATCAGCGCGGTGCGCCTGGCGAAATCGTTGTCGACCTGCTCTTCGGCGCGTTCGCGGATGTGGTTGACGCGCGCTTCGAGATTGCCCGCCAGTTCGTCGATCCGCGCCAGCTGGTCGCGCATCGCCATCGCGGTTTCGCGCGCCGAATTCGCGGCGCTGTCCATCGCCTGTTCAACCCGCGCGATCAGTTGCGCGCCGCGCCCTTGCAGCACGCGCGCTAGCGCGGCGCTCGATTCATCGCCGAACCGGTTGGCCATGGCGCTGATTTCGGCGGCGGTGCTTTCTCTGAGTTCGGCGCCGGCCTTGTGCGTGGCGGCTTCGAGTTCGGCAATCGCGCCCGCCAGCCGGCGTTCGATCGACCCCGCGAGAATATCGCTTTCGCCCTGTGCCGCGCGCAACACGTCGCGCAAGGCCGCCAGCCGCGCCTGCTGATCGTCGGCGCGCGCCTGCATCGCATCATTGAGCGCGGTAATTTCGCCGCGCACCGCATCGAGCGCCTGGTCGGCGCTGCCGATCGTGGTCACCAGCGCGGTGCCTGCCTCGCCGGCATCGCGCAAATCTTCGCGCAGCGTGCTGACGCGCGTTTCAACACTCGCCAGCCCGGCCACCGCGGTGCGCAAAGCTTCGGGAATCTGCGTTCGGGTATGCTCTTTCGCCGCTTCGATCAGTTCGAGCAGCCGCACCGCCGCATCGGTCAGCTCGACCAGCGTTTCGTCGGTACCGCCCAGTGCATCGCGCGCTGCCGCAAGCCGCGCGGTCAGCGCGGTCATGGCCTGGTCCACCACGCCGGCGGCGCGCGATCCGGTTTCAGCCGAGCTTTCGATCGTGGTCGCAAACGCCGCGAGCCGCGCTTCGAACTGGTCGCAGCTCGCGGCCAGCTGATCGATTGCGCCGATCTGGCGCTGCCGCTGCGCATCGATTGCGCCATCGATCCGCGCCAGCCGCGTCTCGATCGCATCGGCGGTGTCGGCGGCTGCCGCTGCCAGCGCCGCGCGACGCTGGCCGATTGCGGCATCGAGTGCTTCGAGCCGCGCGGTCAACCCCTCGGAGGTGGCATTCAGCGCCGCTTCGAACGCCTGACGCCGAGTGGCCAGCGCATCGTCGACCGACCCCGCCTGATCGATCAGCGCGCGCGCCAGCGAGGTCGCACTTTCTTCAAACCGGCGCAGGCGATCGTGCGAGGCGGCCACCAGCTGGTCGTGATCGCGGCCCAGTTCCTCGAGCGCGCGCGCCAGCCCGGCGGTGGTCGCGCGGCCATCGCCTTCGAGCGCGGCAATCCGTCCGGCGAGCGCGCCCAGGCTTTCCTCTTCGGCGTGCGCGATCACCGTGCGCTGTGCGGCCAGTTCTTCGGCCAGCGCCTCGGCTCTGGCGCGGATCGCGGCGAGTGCGGCCGCTTCTTCCTGGTCGATTTTCGCGCGCTGCCGGTCGAGCGCATCGATCACCGCCTGCAGCCGCGCTTCGCCGGCGAGGCCGATGCGTTCGCTGGCGCCGGCAACGGCATCGAGCGCGGCGGCGACTTTTTCTCGCACTTCATCGACTTTGCGACCGCTGGCGGTGCCGAATTCGTTGAGCCGGTTGAAGCCCGCGATCAGTTCCTCGACATGGCTTTCGGCGACGCGGCCGGCCATGGCGATGGCATTGGCGGCATCTTTGGCCGAATTGCTGATCACCGG
>CAITOD010000142.1 GCA_903893935.1 uncultured Sphingomonadales bacterium | reverse complement strand
ATATTCGCTGACATCGAAGACCTTGAATGGCAGGCCCATTGCGAAAGTGTCCATCAGATGGAGGTCGTAACCTCTAGGGCGGAAGCCAAGATGCCCGAGAAGGCGATTAATCTCGGCCATATCCGCGCCAGCGCAGGCCTCTACTTCCCGGAACTAGTCGTGGATTTGGTGAATTTCGATGAGCGCATCAGAGCGGCAATGGACGAGTTTTCCGGTGCAGCGCACGCCTCGCCGGATGATACGCACCAAATCAGGGGGTCAGGACTCAACCTCGCCATTCGCCGACTAACGGCATACCAACTCCTGTTCGGTGATCTCCGCCGTAAACTGCACGAAATCGCCAGCGAGATCGGTGCAGAAGTCCGAGCTTCTCGCGCTTAGCGAGCAGCCCCTCGAGGGGGGTTTCGGATGGGCGATGCTCAGGACCGGATTTCCGGGGACAGCGGATTTCGTGGGACAGTATATCCATTTTTCGTAAGAAGTTGTTTTCAAGACGTTTCGGCCCTCCCAAAAAACCGGCATTTTGAAAGAGTGATCGCGGAGTCGCCAGCCACCCGCGCCAAATGCGAACGCTCCACAATCGCACCCGATCATGATCAGGGCGCAATCAGCGACAGCCTCGGAAAATACGTCCGGTACCGTCCCGCGTCTCGCGTCATCAGCGCATAGCCCGCCACTGAGGCATGCGCGCCGATAAAGAAATCCGGCAGCGGCACAGTCTTTGACCCGCCGCGTTGGCGATAGGCGAGATGCGCCTTGCCGGCGAGAAAGGCGGCTTCGTAGGGGATCGGCTCGCGATCGAACGCGATCCTGGGCAGTGCCGCGTCAAGGTCTTCGATACGGGTGAAGCGGACCGAGACTTCGGCATAGATGACCGCGTTGATTACCAGCCGGTGGCGGTCTGCCGCGCGTTCCAGCGCCTCGATTGACCACGGCGACCACTGCGCATCCTGCGTCATGATATCGAGCAGGACATTGGCGTCGATCAGGATGGCGGCCATTTATGCTTCGCGAGTCAGCGCCATGATGGCGTCGGTGCTCATCGCGACATCGCCGCGCCCGCGCAGATGCGCGACCAGCCGCGCGCCGCGGCCACGCGCTTCGCCGGGTTTGGCAGGCACCAGCCGTACGACTTGGCCGTCGAATTCGAAATCGACTTCGGTGTGGGGCAGCAGCCCGGCCTTTTCGCGGATTTCGGCAGGAATGGTCACCTGGCCTTTGGATGTGATGCGCACCTGAACCTCCTTACTCTTACGCGTAAGAGTAAGAAATTGCGCGCGGCGTGGCAAGCGCGCCGCTCTCCCGATCGCCTGTGTCAAAAGGGTGCCGCCCGATCGTGCCGGGCGGGGCATTGCCCGTTGCGGCGCAACGCCAGATCGCGCACAGTCCCGATCCATGATCAAGGCAGGCCTTCACCACCTCACCCGCTATACCTACGAGCGCCCGGTCCGGCTGGGGCCGCAAGTGATCCGGCTGCGGCCGGCGCCGCACAGCCGGACGCTGGTGCCCAATTATGCGTTGAAGATCAGCCCGGCGAACCATTTCATCAACTGGCAGCAGGACCCGTTCGGCAACTGGCAGGCGCGCGTGGTGTTTCCCGAGCCGGTCGATCATTTTGCGGTCGAAGTCGATTTGCTGGCCGATCTGGCGGTGATCAATCCGTTCGATTTCTTTGTCGAAGACTACGCCGAAACGTACCCGTTTGCCTATGAGGCGCAGCTTGCGACCGACCTTGCCGCGTGTTTCGAGATCGAGCCGCAAGGCGCGCGCTTCGATGCACTGGTCGAACGCTTTGCCGGGCACGAAGGCCGCACGATCGATTATCTGGTGGCGATCAACCAGGCGGTCAACCAGACCGTGGGCTATGTCATCCGGCTCGAACCCGGGGTGCAGACGCCCGAAGAAACACTCGCGATCGGCAGCGGATCGTGCCGCGATTCGGCCTGGCTGATGGTGCAGTTGCTGCGCCGGCTGGGGTTCGCGGCGCGGTTCGTGTCGGGCTATTCGATCCAGCTGACGCCCGATGTGGTGGCGGTCGATGGCCCGCGCGGGGTCGCGCAGGATGTCTGCGATCTGCACGCCTGGACCGAAGTCTATCTGCCCGGCGCGGGCTGGATCGGGCTCGATGCCACCTGGGGCCTGTTTGCCGGCGAAGGGCATATTCCGCTTTGCGCCACGCCGCATTACCGCACCGCCGCGCCGATCGAAGGCGCGCTGCTCGAAGCGGTCGAAAGCGAATTCGAGTTCGAAATGACCGTCTCGCGGATTGCCGAGGCGGTGCGCATCACCCGGCCGTTCACCAAAGCGCGGTGGGACGCGGTGATGGCGCTGGGCGACAAAGTCGATGCCGATCTGGTGGCAAGCGATGTGCGGCTGACCATCGGGGGCGAGCCGACATTCATTCGCGATGGCGATTTCGAAGCGGGCGAATGGAATGCCGATGCGGTTGGCCCGACCAAGGCGGTGTTTGCCGACCGGCTGATCCGGCTCTTGCGCGATCGCTTTGCGCCTGGCTCGCTGCTCCACCACGGGCAGGGCAAATGGTATCCGGGCGAAAGCCTGCCGCGCTGGGGCTATTCGCTCTATTGGCGCAAGGATGGCGTACCGGTGTGGCGCGATGCGCGGCTGATCGCGCGCAGCACGATGCCCGATGTGGCCCCGGACACGCACGTCGATACCGCCGATGCCGAGCGTTTCCTGCGCGAAACCGCGCTGACGCTGGGTGTCGATGCCGATTTCGCGCAGCCGGTCTATGAAGATGCGGTCGACTGGATCGTGCGCGAAGCGCAATTGCCCGAAAACACCACGCCCGGTGACCCGAAGATCGACGATCCCGAACAGCGCACGCGGATGATGCGCACGTTTCAGCGCGGGCTGTCGCGCCCGGCCGGGTTTGTGCTGCCGATCCAGGCGTGGTGGCAGGCCGCCGCGCGCCAGCCTTTGCGCAAATGGCGGTCCGAACGCTGGAAAGTGCGGCGCGGCGCGCTGTTTGCCACGCCCGGCGATGCGGCGCTTGGCTATCGCCTGCCGCTGGGCTCGCTGCCTTTTGTGCCGCCATCGGCGTTTCCCTATATCCACCCGCGCGATACCGCCGAACCGCGCGGCAACTTGCCCGACGTGCGCGCGCAAGTGCACGAACGCGGCGCCTATGTGCGCGAGACCGGCGAACCGTTGCAGCGCGCCGTGGTGGTCGATACGCCGGTGCCCAATGGGCAGGGCTTTGTCGATCAGGTCGCGATCGAAGGCGCGGTGCGCACCGCGATCACCGTCGAAGCGCGCGGCGATCACTTGTGCGTGTTCATCCCGCCGGTCGAAACGCTCGAGGATTATCTCGACCTTGTCGCCAGTGTCGAAGCCGTCGCCGAAGACAGCGGGCTGCCGGTGCGGATCGAAGGCTATCCGCCGCCGCCCGACCCGCGGTTGACCGTGCTCAAAGTCACCCCCGATCCGGGCGTTATCGAAGTCAATATCCAGCCGGCGGCGAGCTGGCGCGAATCGGTGATGATCACCGAAACGCTCTATGAATGCGCCGCGCAGATCGGGCTCACCGCCGACAAGTTCATGATCGACGGGCGCGCCACCGGCACCGGCGGGGGCAATCATATCGTGCTCGGCGGGCCCAGCCTGCTCGATTCGCCGTTCATCCGCCGCCCCGATCTGCTCAAGTCGTTCGTGCTCTACTGGCAGCGCCACCCCGCGCTCAGCTATCTGTTTTCGGGGCTGTTCATCGGCCCGACCAGCCAGGCGCCGCGCATCGACGAAGCACGGCACGAATCGCTCTATGAACTCGAGATCGCGCTGTCGCAGATCCCGCATTCGTCGTGGCCGCAACCGCCCGCGTGGCTGGTTGACCGGCTCTTGCGCAGTCTGCTGGTCGATGTGACGGGCAACACCCACCGCACCGAAATCTGCATCGACAAGCTGTTTTCGCCCGACGGCCCGACCGGCCGGCTGGGGCTGGTCGAATTTCGCGGCTTCGAAATGCCGCCCGAACCGCGCATGTCGCTGGCTGCCCAATTGCTGCTGCGCGCGATGACCGCGTGGTTCTGGCGCGAACCGCAGACCGGGTCGCTGGTGCGCTGGGGCACGCAATTGCACGATCGTTTCATGCTGCCGCATTTCGTCTGGGCCGATTTCCAGAGCGTGCTCGACGATCTGGGCCGCGCCGGCTACCGGTTCGACCCGGTGTGGTTCGAAGCGCAGCGCCAGTTCCGCTTTCCGGTGCACGGCACGGTCGAAGCGGGCGGGGTCACGCTCGAAATCAGCCACGCGCTCGAACCGTGGAACGTGCTGGGCGAAACCGGCGCGATCGGCGGCACCGTGCGCTATGTCGATTCGTCGACCGAACGCCTGCAAGTGCGCGCCACCGGGCTGGTCGAAGGGCGCCACGTGATCGCCTGCAACGGCCGCCGCGTGCCGATGATACCCACCGGCATGCAGGGCGAAGGGGTGGGCGGGGTGCGCTACAAGGCATGGTGGCCGGCCAATTGCCTGCATCCGCAAATGCCGCCGCACGCGCCGCTGACGTTCGACGTGATCGACACCTGGTCCGAACGCTCGCTCGGCGGCTGCGTCTATCACGTCGCGCACCCCGGCGGCCGCAGCCACGAAACCGTGCCGGTCAATGCCTATGAAGCCGAAGCACGAAGGCTTGCCCGTTTCCAGTCGCACGGTCATACTCCCGGAACGATGGCGGCACCGCCTGTCGAACACCCGGGGGAGTTTCCGATGACGCTCGATCTGCGCCGACCCGCCTGGCTCTAGGCGGCGCGTGGCCACCAAAGCCTCATCCCAGCCGGCCCGCGCGCGGTTGAAGGACTATCCGGTCGGCGCTGACGCGCTCGATCTCTATCGACTCGCCAGCCCCGCAGTCGCTGCGCGCTGGCAGGCCACCGCCGCCGGGCTCGCCGCCTTGCGCGAAGAAGCCGGGATTCCCGTCGCCGAAATGGTCGCGCGGCAGATCCAGGACCTCGGCCTCAGCTTCCGCATGACCGGCGACGAGGAGGAACGGCCCTGGCCGATGTCGCCGATGCCGCTGGTGATCGGCGCGGCCGAATGGAGCGTGATCGAACGCGGGCTGATCCAGCGCGCCGAACTGATCGAGCGCGTGACCGCCGATATCTACGGCGAACAGCACCTGGTCGCCGACGGGCATTTGCCCGCAGCGCTGGTGGCAGGCAGCCGCTATTTCGCGCGTAACGTGATCCGCGCGCGCAGCACCGCGCCGGGCGATTTCCTGTCGGTCTATGCGGCCGATCTGGTGTGCGGGCCGGGCGGGCAATGGACCATTGCGGGCGACCGGCTGCGGCTGGCCAACGGCATCGGCTATGCGCTCGAAAACCGCCTGGCGCTGTCGCGCAGCACGGGTCCGTTGCTGAGCGATATCCATGTGCGGCGCCTCGCGCGGTTCTTTGCCGAATTGCGCAGCGGCATGGCGCGCGCCTGCGTGCGCGAATCGCCGCGCATCGCGCTGCTCACCCCGGGACGGCTCAACCAGTCCTATCCCGAACAGGCGCATCTCGCGCGCTATCTCGGGTTTCCGCTGGTCGAAGGCCGCGATCTGACAGTCAGCGACGACCGGCTCTATGTGCGCACGATCGCCGGGCCCAAGCGCATCGACGCGCTGTGGCGGTGGATCGATACCAATGCGCTCGACCCGCTGGCGTTCGATTCGCGCAGCGAAATCGGCGTGCCCGACGGGTTCGAAGCCTGGCTGCGCGGCGGGGTCGAAGTGATCAACGCGCCCGGCGCCGAAGTGCTCGAAGCACCGGCCTTCGGCGCGTTTCTGCCGCATTTGTGCGCGGTGCTGCGCGACGAGGCGCCGATCCTGCCCAATCTTGCCACCTGGTGGAGCGGCGAGCCCGATCAGGCCGCCTATTTGCGCGACCATCTGGATTCACTGCGGGTGATTTCGGCATTCGGACGCAAAGTCGAAGGCCTGCCGGTCGGGCGGGGCCTCACCGGATCGACGCTGTCGCCGGTCACGCGCGACAAGCTGCTCGCGGCGATGGAGCGCCGCCCGCTCGATTACTGCGGACAGGAAATCCTGCCGCTGGCGACCACGCCGGCGCTGATCGACGAACGCTACACCCCGCGCGCGTTCACGTTGCGCGCGTTTGTCGCGCGCGGTGCCGACGGGCAGTGGACGGTGATGCCCGGCGGATTTGTCCGGCTGTCGTCGTCCGACGATGTCCACGGCGGGTGGATGGGCGAAGGCGATTTGTCGGCCGATGTCTGCATTGTCGATGATGTTGCACCCGCCACCCCCGCCGCCACCGGCATCGACGAAATTCCCAAAGTGCGGCGCGGCGGCGGTATCCTCGCCAGCCAGGCGGCCGACAACCTGTTCTGGTTTGCCCGCTATGGCGAACGCGCCGAAATCACGCTGCGCGTGATCCGCGCGGTGCTGGGCAGCATGATCGAAGTCGATGCGGCGGCCGGCAGCAATCCCGAAACGGTGGGCGCACTGCTCGAACTGCTGGTCGACTGGGGAGCGATAACAACCGCCACTTCGCGGCTGCCGATTGCGCAAGTGGCGCGCGCGGCGCTGTCCGAATGCACGCTGCCGGGCGGGGTCGGCACGATCCTGACGCGGTTCCACGATGCGGGACTGACCATGCGCGACCGGGTGACGCCCGATTTCTGGCGGATTGTCAGCCGGCCTTTGCCCGCGCTCGATTCGACCCGGCCAGGCGCGCTCTTGCGCGTGGCGCGCGAACTGATCGAACGGATGAGCGCGTTGTCGGGCATGCTCGCGGAAAATTTCAACCGCGGCCCGTCGTGGCGGTTCATCGATCTCGGGCGCCGGCTCGAACGCGCGCTGGGGATCTGCACGACAATCGACATGCTCGGGCTGATCGAACCCGGCGCGACCGATGCGACCGAAGCGCTCGGCGTGCTGCTCGATCTGTCGGACAGCCAGATCACCTATCGCGCGCGCTATCTCACCGGCCCGCGCCGCGATCCGGTGCTCGATATCCTGCTGCTCGATCCCGATTATCCGCGCAGCCTGATGTTTCAGGTCAACACGATCTGCGATCATATCGCCGCTTTGCCCAGCCTTGGTGAAGACATGATGCCCGAAGCCCCGCTGCTCGAAGCGCGCGCGCTGCAAGGCCCGCTGCGCGCGGTGACGATCGAAGCGTTCGATGCAGCACTGCTGAAGGAAACCGAACGGCGCCTGCTGGTGCTGTCCGACACGATCGCCGCGCGCTATTTCCTGCAATACGAAAAAAACCGCAGTTCAAACGGCGACAGCCTGCTGGCGTGATGGAGCAAGCATGCTTTACGACATCAGCCATGTGACCACGATGACGTATGCCAGCCCGGTGCGGCTGGCGCGGTTCAACTTGCGGCTGCGACCGGCCGAGTGGCCGGGGCAAGTGCTCGATGCGTTCGAGCTGCTGATCGACCCGGCGCCGTGGTCGATCCAGGATGAGCCCGGCCCGTTCATCGTCAACCGCAGCCGGATGACCATTCGCCGGCCATTGTCGCGGCTGCGCATCGAAAGCCGGTTTCGCGTCGAAGTGTCCGATCCCTCGCTGATCGCGGCGATGTATTTGGGCGAAAGCGGTGAACCCACGATGGGCGGGCCGACCGTCGCGCAATTGCGCGACCGCGCCGCGCGCAACCGCGATCTCACCGCGATGGGCCCGGCGAGCTATCTCTATCCTTCGCCGATGGCGCCGAGCACGCCCGCGATCGCCGCCTGGGCCGCGCAATTCTTCCCGACGCAGCAGGGTGTGCTGGCGGCGGGTGCTGCGCTGATGCGCGCGATTTTCGAAGAGTTCCGATACGACGGCGCCGCCACCACCACGCGGACTTTGCCCGAAGAAGCGTTCGCCGCGCGGCACGGGGTGTGCCAGGATTTTGCGCATGTGATGATCGTCGCGGCGCGCGCGCACGGCATTCCGGCGGCTTATGTGAGCGGCTATCTGCGCACGATCCCGCCGGCGGGCCAGCCGCGGCTGATCGGCGCCGATGCCACGCATGCCTGGGCCAATCTGTGGTGCGGCGACGAACTCGGCTGGGTCGGGTTCGATCCCACCAACAACACGCTCGCGCGATCGGACCATATCTTTACCGCGATGGGCCGCGATTATGCCGATGTCGCCCCGCTTGACGGGGTGTTCCACGGCGGCGCGGGGCAGACAATGGCGGTGTCGGTCGATGTCGCGCCGGTCGAGGAACCGGCTTAGCCTTTTACTTTCCAGAACAGCATGTGGCTGCCGGGCGCCAGATTGACGCGTTCGAGCCAGCGCGGGGTCTGGCCGCGCAGCAATTGCGCCATGAACCCGTTGGGCGCGTAAAACTTGTAATTCCCCGGCTCGGCGATGTCGGGGCACACCACGATCAGCGTGGCGCGGCGCCGCTGGATGATCGCATGCGCTTCATCGGGGGTGCCGAGGAAGGCCGCAACCACGTCGTGCATGCCCGCGGCGTTGCGATGGTGGCCGGTTGCCACCACGCGCTGGTGCGATCGCACCAGAATGTCGGGGCCGCTGTCGAGCGGCATGAACAAGTCGGTCGCGGGCAAAGCATCGAGCGCGCGCGCGGCGATCGGATAACTGCATTGCGAGGGCGGCGGCATTGCCGCTGCCTTGGCGGGTGTCGGCGCGAAGCGCGCGCTCAGCAGCGTCCAGCCGATCACCGGCAGCGGCGGCATCAGCATGACCATGATGCCGAGATAACCGACGATCCGGCGCAGCGGCGGGATCGTGCGCAACACCACGATCCAGCGCATCGCCAGCGCCCCGGTCGGCACCGCGGCGATTGCGCAAGCGGTCGCAGAAGCCCGCGCCAGCATTGCCGCGATCAGCAATGCGCCCGCCAGCACCAGCGCGTGATCGCGCCACCACAGGCGTTCCTGCGCACTTTTCGCATCCCACCACAGCCACACGATCGACACGAGGCCGATCAGCGGCACACCGACGGTTTCGACCGCGATGACCACGGGCAAATGCCAGAACGGCAAGCCTTCGGAGACCCCTTCGTACCAGAATTTGTAAACCAGCGGGTCCATCGCCACGAATGCACCGCCGCGACACTGCGGGGCGAGCCCGAGATAAGTGCCCAGCGTCGCCGCACCCAGCACGCCGAGCGCGCCCAGCGCCAGCGGCCAGCGGCGCGGTGCCCATGCGAACAGGCCGGCGCTGCCGATCGCAACCACGGCGAACAGCGCAAGGTGAACCGGCGAAATCTGGTCGCAATGCGTGACCAGATCGGCAGTGCCGCGCGTCCCGAAGAATATCGCAATGCTGCCAACCGCAAGCGCAGCGCTCGCCGAAGCCAGCCCGACAAACGATCGCGCGCCCGGCCCGATCAGTCCGCGCAGGGCGAGCACGCCCAGAAAAACCACCGTGATCGGCAGGCCTTCGATCGAAATCGCCAGCAGCGCTGCCAGCGCAAGACCGATCACAAGCCCGCCACGGACCGCGTCGCGCGCGGCGAGGCCATTGAGCGCGACCAGCGCCAGCACGACTTGCCAGCCGTGGTGATCGATCCGCAGCGGGGTCATCTGGAACAGCAACGGTGCGGCAATGCCGGTGATCAGGCAGACGATCCCGACCGTTTCGGCATCGAAAAATTTGGCAGCCAACCGGCCGACCAGCATCAGTGTTGCAAGCAGAGTCAGCAGCGGGATTGCCACGACCGCGACCAGTTCGGCGTGCGGGGTGCCCAGCACCGGGCGCAGCAGCAGGATCACCGCGGCGATCGGCACATCGACCAGCCGCGACCAGTGCATGGCCACGCCTTCGGGCGCGGCGATGCGATACTGGTGCACATCGAACCAGCTTTGCCCGGCCAGCAAGTCGCGCACTTCCATCAGCCGCAGGGCGTCGTCGGGATCGACAAAGCGCATCGCCCCGATCGAGCGCGCATAGACGATCAGCAGCATGACAACGAGCACCAGCCACATCATCAGCACGCGCACCGGCCACGCGGTGGTCGCTGCAGCGAGGGGCTGCGGCTGAGCGGTCGCGGCT
>CAITOD010000141.1 GCA_903893935.1 uncultured Sphingomonadales bacterium | reverse complement strand
TTGATCGGTGCAACGATAGTCACCGCACCCACGACACTGGTCTTGCCCGGGACAGTATCGATGCAGTTGCCGCCGCCCTCCGCCGACAAGTCGACAATGACCGCGCCTGACTTCATCCCGGCGACCTGGGCCGCGCTGATCAGCTTGGGCGAGGGCTTGCCGGGGATGGCGGCGGTGGTGATGATCAGATCGCTGGCCTGGATATGTTTGGTCAGCGCTGCATCGACTTTGCTCTGTTCTTCGGCGGTCAGCGCGCGGGCATAGCCGCCCTTGCCGGTGGCATCGACGCCCGTGTCGACAAACGTGGCGCCCAGCGACAGAGCCTGCTCTCTGGTGGCCGGGCGCACGTCGTAGCCTTCGACCACGGCGCCCAGACGCTGCGCGGTGGCGATCGCTTCGAGCCCGGCGACGCCCAGCCCCATCACCAGGACTTTGGCCGGGCCGATGACACCGGCGGCAGAAGTAATCTTGGGCAACACCCCGGTCATGTTGATCATGCCCAGCGCCACCGCGTAATATCCCGCCAGTGCCGATTGACTCGACAGCGCGTCCATCGATTGCGCGCGCGAAATGCGCGGCACGCGTTCCATCGCAAAACAGGTGATCCGCCGCGCCAGCAGGTGCTTGACGAGTTCCGGCTCGTTGGCGGCGTAGATGAAACTGATCAGGATCGAGCCCGGCCGCATCGCGTCGATCACGTCCAGCGCGGGTGGCTGTACGGCCAGCACGACATCGGCGTCGCGCACCATGACGAGGCGGTCCTGCACAATCACCACATCCTTGAAAGCGGCATCGGGCAGCCTGATGGCAAGGCCCGCTCCGGCCTGCATACGCAGCCGTGCGCCCAGCTTGATCAGCTTGGGGATTACCGAAGGCGTCAGCGCGACGCGCCGTTCATGCGGCTGCGTCTCACGCAGCACCGCGACGTTGACGTACATGGCTTGTGTCCGATTTTCAGCAGGAAGGCGGGGGCGCCGGGCGGCGCCCCCGGAGCCGGATCAGACCGGTGCTTTTTCGTGCACGCAGCGCACCAGCTTTTTGTTGACGAATTCCTGGATGCCCATGTCGCCCAGCTCGCGGCCGTAACCGGAATCCTTGATGCCGCCGAACGGCAATTCCGGATCCGACCAATCGATGTTGTTGACGAACATCATGCCGGTTTCGACTTTGCTCGCGACCTTGTGGCCGCGATCGTGGTCCTTGGTCCACACCGAGCCGCCAAGCCCGAAATCGGAATCGTTGGCCAGAGCAATCGCGGCCGCTTCATCCTTGACCCTGAAGAACATCGCTACCGGTCCGAAAAACTCGTCGCGGAATGCCGGATTGTCGGGTTTGATGTCGGTCAGGATCGATGGTTCCATGTAAGAACCCGGACGATCGATGCGCTTGCCGCCCATCAGCAACCGCGCGCCTTTGGCAACCGCCTGTTTGACCTGGCCGAGCAATTGCACCAGCGCGGCTTCGCTCGAAAGCGGGCCGAGCGTGGTCTTTTCGTCCATCGGATCGCCGGCCTTCAGTTCGCCGAGTGCGGCCTGAAAGCGCTTGATGAATTCGTCGGCAATGCTGTCGACGACAATGAACCGCTTGGCTGCGCAACAGGTCTGGCCGGCGTTGTACATCCGCCCCCACACCGCCCACGGGATCGTAAGATCGAGATCGGCGTCTTCGAGCACGATGAACGCGTCGCTGCCGCCCAGTTCCATCGACGAGGGCTTGAGATTTTGCCCGGCGCGAGCGGCAATGCTGCGGCCAGCGGCGACGCTGCCGGTCAGGCACACGCCCTTGACGCGCGGGTCATCAATCACGCTGTCTGACTGTCCGTGGGAGATGAACAGGTTGGTATAGAGCCCTTCGGGTGCTCCGGCCTCGATCAGCAGATGTTCGAACGCCAACGCACACTGCGGCACGATCCCGGCGTGTTTGACGACAAGCGTGTTGCCCGCCATAAGATGTGGCCCGGCGACGCGTGCCAGCTGATAATACGGGAAATTCCACGGCTCCACCGCGAAAATCACCCCGATCGGGCTGCTTTCCATATGCGCCTTGCCGTTCACCGGCTTGAGATGCACCGGAGCAAGAAAGCGTTCGGCGTGCTTGGCGTAATAGGCGAGGATGCGCGCACTGAATTCGACTTCGCCGCGCGCTTCGGAAATCCGCTTGCCCATTTCCAGCGTCATCGTGCGGGCAAAGGCGTCGGCCTGTTCGTGCAGCAGGACCGAGGCCTTGTGGATGATCGCCGCACGTTCGGCATAGCTGGTGTGCCGCCAGGTTTCATAGCATGCCTGCGCCTTGGCGAGCTTTGCCTCGTATTCGCTCGGGGAAATATCGACAAAACTCTTGATGAGTTTACCATCGGCAGGATTGAAGCTCTGGTAGGTCATGTCTTGTCCTTTGTTGACGCAGTCATACCAATAGCAATTGCCAGATTATTTGAGCCTTATTCAATGACTCTATGGCAATAGCGCCATTTGAATGAACAGTCATATTTCAATAAAGCGGCTTTTCTGCGAGTATCGGAATTCACCTACTACTGAAATAATTGCCACCAATGGCTGCCAACAATTTTGTGGGCGTACCAATTGGCCTGCACCTTGATCTGGTTGGCCAAGGACAGAGCTTTGAAGTCGGTGCGCGCATGGGTAACGACGGGGCGACCATTCATCGCGGTTCTTTCAGGTCTGGCAGGAGACGAGGCGCCGCACCTTGCACGCAGCGCCCCGGACAAGGCCTATTCGCAGTAATCGTAGGGGTAGACCGGCAGATAGATGACCGGCGGCGTGCAATAGTAAGGCCCGCCATAAACAATCGCGGGACCGGGATAGTACCCGCCGCCCCAGCCGCCATAGCCGTGGCCGCGACCGCCGCCGCCGTCATGACCGCCACCTTCGCGTTCACCGCCGCCCTGACCGCCCCCGCCCTGACCGCCGCCACCGTGCGCGCCACTACCACCGCCGCCGCGACCGCCGCCGCCGCGCGGACCTGCCATCGCCGGCGCGGTGGTGAGTGCGAGTGCCAGTGTGGCGCCGATGGCGAGCCGGGCGCAGAACCGCAAAACCCGCTGGCGGGGCGATCGATCAATTGGAGAAAGCGTATGCATGGCGCAAAATCCTAGAAAAACAGGGCGGAGAGCGGATTGGCCGGCGCGTCGCGCCGCCGCCCGGATCAGTCGTGTCCGTTGCCGAACTTGTCGAAAACCTCGTCGGCGACCCGCTTCTGCGCGTCGGGCATCGCGGTGTAGAGCGCTTCGAACGAGACGCGCAGCTGTTGCAGCCCCTCGACATGCGCCTGGTTGAAGCGTTCGTAGATTTTCAGATCTTCGGGCGCGGTGACGTGGTGCACAGGCTCGGCTTCGCGCGCGGTGATCATGTCCTGCATGCGCGTTTCGTTGGCCTGCATCGCGCGGGCGACTTCGGCCCAGGCGGGTTCCTCGGCGGGCGTGATATGCAGTTGCTTGTGCATATTGCTGATACGCAGTTCGACGCTTTCTTCGCGTTCGCTCGCCGTCTTGCCCCACACATGGTGATGATAGTGCGAATCGCTTTCGGCCGAAGCCAGCGCGGGAACCAACAGGATCGCGGCGCCGACCAGACCGGCAAGGGCGATGCGTCCGCGTGGGCGGCGAGCCGATGTCGTGGCGAGCGGATGTGAACTGGAGACCATGCTGCGTTCCTTTTCAAACCTGGCACCGATCCGGATTGGAGCGATGGGAGAGACCTAACGCTGCGCGCCCGGCCGCATGGTGTCAGCCAGCGGAATGTACCCAGTCCGCCATGCACGGCTGATTTTGGGTACATTCCGAGGCTGCCGGGAGGTCCGGCAGAGCAGGTAAAATCAAAGCCGGGTGCAACGCTCGCCCCCGTCCCCGCTCACAAAGGTATCCGCGATGAACGATCTCGCCACGCCATCGACCATGCACGCGCTGGTCTACAAAGGACCCGGCAAACCCGTGTTCGAGCGCCATGCCAGGCCCGCGATCACCGCGCCGGGCGATGCAATCGTCCGGGTGACCCGCACCACCATCTGCGGCACCGATCTGCATATCCTCAAAGGCGATCTGCCCAGTTGCACACCCGGTCGCATTCTCGGCCACGAAGGCGTGGGCGTGATCGAAAGCGTGGGCGCCGCGGTGACCACCTTCAAGCCGGGCGACCATGTGTTGATTTCGTGCGTCAGCGCCTGCGGCCGCTGCGAATATTGCCGTCGCGGCATGTATTCGCATTGCACCACCGGCGGCTGGATTCTCGGCAACACGATCGACGGCACCCAGGCCGAATTCGTGCGCATTCCGCATGCAGATACCAGCCTTTACCCGATCCCCGCCGGCGTCGATGAAGAAGCGCTGGTGCTGCTGAGCGACATCCTGCCGACCGGCTTCGAATGCGGCGTGCTCAATGGCAAAGTCGCACCGGGCGCGACGCTGGCGATTGTCGGAGCCGGGCCGATCGGGCTTGCAGCCCTGCTGACCGCGCAATTCTATTCGCCGGGCATGATCATCATGATCGATCTCGACGACAAACGGCTGGCCGTGGCGATGACATTCGGCGCGACGCACACGATCAACAGCGGCGATGGCAAGGCGGTCGCAGCACTGATGGCGCTGACCGACAACAAGGGCGTCGACACGGCGATCGAGGCGGTCGGGATTCCGGCGACGTTCGAACTGTGCGAACAGATTGTGGCGGCAGGCGGGATCATCGCCAATATCGGCGTCCACGGCCTGCCGGTGGCGCTCCATCTCGAACGGCTTTGGGATCGCAACATTGCCATCACCACGCGGCTGGTTGACACTTCAAGCACGCCGATGCTGCTCAAAGTGCTCAAAGCGGGCAAGATCGATGCAAAGAAACTGATTACGCATCGCTTCAAACTCGACGCAATCCTCGAAGCGTACGAGACCTTTGGCGATGCGGCAAAGACTGGTGCACTCAAAGTGATTATCGAAGCCTGACAGTCCCGTCATGCGTGGCCGCGCGGGCCACGCACGACGTGTCAATCGTTGAAAAACGACAGACCGTCTTCAAGGTAATCACTCATCAGCGGGATATTGATAACGAAACGCGGGGTTTTGGCGCGGCCGATGTCGGTCCATGCCGCACGCGCCGCGATCCATTCCTCGAGCGCAAAATCGCCCCGGCCAAGCAGGATCAGTGCGATCAGGTCGCGCTGTTCGTCGTCGTTGAGATCGCTGATTACCGATACAAGCTCGCGCTCGAGATCATCGTGCGCGCCGAATTCGAGCGCATCGATGCCCATGTCGTCGCTAGGGTTTGATCCGCTGTCGGGATCGGACTGCGGCACTTTGACATCGAATTGCCGCGCCATCTGCGCAATCGCAAGCGCGTTGTCGGGTGTCAGGGTCAATTGCGGCATGATTTGGAGCTCTCGTTCGGGCGGGCGCTTGCGCGAGGACGGCGACGCGCTATCGCGATTGCGCTGCAGACATCCGGCGCAGCGGGCGCGCGAGGACCGCAGCTTCGGCCCGATCGAGACAGCCATCGGTCAGCGACGCAGTGCACACCGGATAAATCCAGACCATCGCAACGACCGGCTTGACAGGTGCGGCCGATGCCAAGCGATCGGGACGCGGGGCCTGTTCGATGGCGTTTGCCCAAACCGGTGCGGCTGCGCCCGCCAGCACGAGCGCGGCAAGCCAGGACATCACAGGGTGCATCGATTTTCTCCGTTTCGGCGCGCGCTGCGATCCCGCCGGGCATCGCGCCCGGCGGGCAATCGGGTTCAGGGGTGGCTGGTGGTCACCGTTGTCGTGGTGGTTTTGGCATGCACCGGGTGGGCGTGGTGGTGAACCACGCGATGGCGCACATGGTGCACCGGCGCCGCGGCGGCTTCATCGCTATCGTGCTGCGTGACGGCCAGAGTCGTGGTCGTGGGTGCATTGCGCATGGCGTCGGCTTGTGCGGTGGCGGCAGCTCCGGCCGCTTCGGCGGCACTGGCGCGGCTGTTGGCGGCGTCGGTCGCCTGCTGCGCGGCATCGACCCGCTGGTTGGCGCTGGATGTCGCCGCCTCGGCCGAACTGGCGCGCGCATTGGCATTGGCGGCGTTGGTCTGCGCCGACACTGCGGCATCTTTCAGATCGTTGCGGCGGTCGCGTTCGGCCTCGGTCTTGCGCGTGTTGGCACTGACCATCGCCTGGTCGGCCAGTTCGCTCGCGTGCTGGGCTGCGGCGATCGCTTCGCGCTTCTGGTGATGTGCCAGCATATCCTGTGCCGACTGCAAAGCTTGGCGCGCCTGCGCCTGGAGTTCGGGCGCCTGCTGCCCGGCCCCGACTTTCTCGCCCGCATCGATTTTGCCTTGTGCTGCGGCTATCGCCATTTCAGCCTGCGTCTGTTCACCAGCGTGAGCTGCGAGCGGCGCGATTGTTGCGACAAGCACGGCGGCCAGTGCCGATGTGGTCGTGAAATAGCGGAAATTGATCATGATAGAATGCTCCAGGACGAATTTCGATGCCGCGCGGCCATTGGTGCCGATCGCCGATCCATCGAAAAAGGGATGGGAAGTCGCGGGGACGATTGCGCCGCGCTACGAAGTTGCCTTAAGCGCCTTGTCGCGCGGGCCAAGCCTCGGAATCTACGCTAAGGTGCGCAGCTTAGCGCCGGGCATGACGGAACCGCCAGGTGCCGACCGACACCCACGCGCCATCGACCACGCGGTGCACTGCGATCGCCGGTATGGTCGTGTCGATCGGATGCCATGATGCTGCGAGTGCACGTTGCAGCGCGCGCGCGGTGGGTCGATCGACTTTGTTCTGCACTGTGACATGCAATCGCGCAGGCATCGCATCGCCGCCGGTCAGCAGGCCGTGGAAATGGTCGGCGAGATCGTCGCGCAGCGCGATCAGATCGGGGCTGAGCACGCCGAGCGCAGTGCCGGTGTCGAGATCGAGCACGCGATCGATCCGCGCGGGCGGCGGCGGGGTCTGTGCGGTGAGTGCGGCGATCAGTTCGGTCAATTCGGCCGCGACCATGCCCGGCACCGCGTGGAACAGCGTGCAATGCGCGGGCGAGCGGTTGCGCTCGGGGGGATAATGCGCGCGCCGAAGCGCATCGAGCTGCGCTTGCAGCGCATCGGGCATCACCGCCAGCACCAGATGCGGGGTGCGGTCGGTGGTGATCATCGGTTTATCGGAAAATGGGCGGGAACACTCGGCCAGGCCGCAAGGCCGTGGATGGAGGCTTCGGCAAAGGCCGCAATGTTCCCGCGCAAGCAGTCTAACCGGAGGGTTGGTTTGGCCTGCGAGAAACTACGTACAGGGTAATCCCTTATCGAATCGTTAACGCCGCGCCTCGCCACGCGTGCGATCACATCTCGCCGCGCGCGCGGCGGATCGCAAACCATTTGGCGACATTGGCGTTGTGCGCGTCGAGCGTGTCGGCAAAGACATGCCCGCCGCTGCCGTCGGCCACCATGTAGAGCGCATGGGTATCGGCCGGATCGAGCACCGCGGCGATGCTGGCGCGGCCGGGATTGGTGATCGGCGCCTTGGGCAGGCCGACCATGCTGTAGGTGTTGTAATCGTTGACCGCGCGGATTTCGGATTCGCGAATGCGGCGGCCGAGCGGTCGGCCTTGCGTGATCGGATAGATGATCGTGGGATCGGCCTGCAGTTTCATCCCCTGGCGCAGCCGGTTCGAATAGAG
>CAITOD010000140.1 GCA_903893935.1 uncultured Sphingomonadales bacterium | reverse complement strand
GGCAAATGCCGGCCCGGCCAGCCGCGCCGCCTCGCCATGCAGCCACACGCCTACGCACGCGGCGCGCAGCGGATCGCGCGTGACAGCCAGCCGGCCCGCGACAATCCCGGCCAGAACATCGCCTGTGCCCGCCACCGACAGCCACGACGAGGCGCGCGGCGCCATGACCAGCCAGCCTTCGGGTGTCGCAATCACGGTGTCGGGTCCCTTCGCCACGACGACCGACTTGCTTGCCATTGCAAGCCGGAGTGCACGGTCGCGCTTGAAGCCGGTGCCCGCCAGCCCGAAGGCGCGTTCGAGCGTGGCCAGTTCGCCCTCGTGCGGGGTCAGCACGCGGGGCGCATCGACACCCTGGCCGGGTCGCAACAAAGTGAGTGCATCGGCATCGATCACGATCGGTTTGCCCGTCGCAAGCGCCGCTGCGAGGCTTTCCCGCGCCGGCGCGTCGCGACCCAGACCCGGGCCGACCAGCAAGGCCGCAATCCGCGGATCGGCCAGCGCCGAAGCATCGCGCACAACCACCAGATCGGCCGGACAGGGCCCCGGATCACGCGCGCTGATCAGCCGAAGGTACCCGGCCCCGGCGTGGCGCGCGGCCAGTGCGGCAAGCATCGCCGCTCCCGGCATCGCGCCGCCGACAATCGCCAGCAGCCCGCGCCGGTATTTGTGCGCATCGGCGGCAGGGGCCGTGATCTTCGGCACAGCCAGCACCGTGGCCGCCCCTTGCACCGGAGCCACGCCGATATCGACCAGCCGCAGCCTGCCCATCAAGGCAGCGGCCGGCATCGCAAAATGCGCGTGCTTCCAGGCGCCGAGCGCAAGCGTCAGGTCAAATCCGGGCAGATCGGGGTTGAGTACCGCGCCGCTGTCGCTGTCGATCCCGCTCGGCACATCGATCGCAATGTTATGATGGTGCCGCGCCATCAGGCCGGTCAGCAGCGCAAGCCAATCGGGCGCTACCGCGCGCGTGAGTCCGCTGCCAAACAGGCAATCGACCAGCACATCGCCATGCGGCAGAGCATCGGGCTCGCCATCGAACACCGTGCCCGCAAAGCCCGCGCGCGCAGCGATAGCCGCCGGGGTGCGCGGCGGCCCGGGCGCGATCACCCGCACCGGCACCTCGCGTCGGGCGAGGTGCTGCGCGATAACATAGCCATCGCCGCCATTGTTGCCGGGGCCGCACAGCACGGTGACCCGGCGCCCGCCCGCGACACGGTGGACATACGCGCCAGCGCCGTTGCCGGCCACATCCATCAGGCTTTCAACCGTGGCGCCCGCCGCGATCAGTACCTGCTCGGCCGCGCGCATCGCGGTCACGGTCAGCACCTGCTGCGGCGCGCCGGTCAAATCCCGGCTTTCAGCTGCGACACATCGCGCACCGCGCCGCGCGCGGCGCTGGTGGTCATCGCGGCATAAGCCTGCAAGGCCACCGAGACCTCGCGCGGGCGCGGTGCGGCGGGTGCCCAGCGTTGCGCGCCTTTGGCGTCCATCGCGGCCCGACGCGCGGCGAGTTCGGCCTCGCTCACTTCGATGCGGATCGAGCGCGCGTGGATATCGATGCTGATCGCATCGCCGTTTTCGACCAGCCCGATCGCGCCGCCTTCGGCCGCTTCGGGCGAGACATGCCCGATCGACAGCCCCGATGTGCCGCCCGAAAAGCGTCCGTCGGTGACCAGCGCGCAGGCTTTGCCGAGGCCTTTCGATTT
>CAITOD010000139.1 GCA_903893935.1 uncultured Sphingomonadales bacterium | reverse complement strand
GCAAGGAAATCCTCGCCGGCGTGGCCGACCAGTACCGCAAATTGCGCAACACGTTCCGCTATCTGCTCGGCGCGCTCGACGGGTTTGGCGAAGCCGAACGCGTGGCCGTGGCCGAAATGCCCGAGCTTGAACGCTATGTGCTGGCGCGGCTGGGCGCGCTCGATGCGACAATCGCGCAAGCGGTCGAAGACTTCGATTTCAATACATATGTCCGCGCGCTGAGCGATTTCTGCAACGAAGACCTGTCGGCGTTCTACTTCGATATCCGCAAGGACTCGCTCTATTGCGATGCCCCCTCCGATCCGAAGCGCCGCGCCTGCCGCACGGTGATGGACATGCTGTTCCACGCGCTGGTGCGCTATGCCGCGCCCGTGCTGGTGTTCACCGCCGAGGAAGTGTGGGGCACGCGCTACCCGGATGCGGGCAGCGTGCATCTGCTCGAATGGCCCGAAGTGCCCGAAATGGTGGTCGATCTCGCGCGGTGGCAGGACTTGCGCGCGCTGCGTGCCACGGTCAACGAAGCGATCGAACCGCTGCGCCGCGAAAAAGTGCTGGGATCGAGCCTCGAAGCCGAAGTGACCGTGCCCGGCGACGCGCCGGTGGCAGATCTGGCCGAATTGTGCATCACTTCGGGGGTCACGCGTGGCGATGCCATGCGGGTGACCAAGACCGACCATGCCAAATGCGGCCGGTGCTGGCGGCATTTGCCCGAAGTTTCGGCCGATGGCGCGCTGTGCGCGCGGTGCGACGCAGTGGTTGCCGAAATCGATGGAGTTGCAGCATGACCCGCCATGGACGCTCGGCGGAGGCGCGCCGCTTTGAAACGCTCACCCGGCGCGTGTTCGGCTATGGCCTCGCGCTCCTGGTGTTTGCGATCGACCGCGGGATAAAGGCGTTTCTGCTCGGGCCGGTGGCGCTCGACCGGGTCGATGCGATCCGCCTGCTGCCGTTGTTCGATTTGCGCTTCATGCCGAATTCAGGCGTGTCGCTGGGGCTGTTTACCGCAAGCACCGAGCATATGCGGCTGATCCTGATCGCGGTGACCGGGGTGATCGCGCTGGGTGTCGCCGCGTGGCTCTCGGTTGAACGCCGGCGCACCGATGTGATCGGGCTCGGGCTGGTGCTCGGCGGCGCGCTCGGCAATATCTACGACCGGGTAGTGCAGGGCTATGTGATCGACTATGCCGACTTGCACATCGGCGAATGGCGCCCGTTCCTGATTTTCAACTTTGCCGATGCCGCGATCACCTTTGGCGTGCTGATACTGCTTGCCCGCTCCTTGCTTTCCGGCGAAAAGCCCGCGAAGACCGGCGCGAACACCCCCACGGAGAATTCCTGATGCGCAAGACTGCCCTCATTTCCCTTACCGGCGGCGCCCTGGTGCTGTCCGGGCTGCTGGGCGGGTGCAGCTCGCATTCCTCGCTGTTCAATCGTGTGCGCCCCGATGAATTCGCCGTGACCCGTCAGGCCCCGCTGGTGGTTCCGCCCGATTTCGCGCTGACCCCGCCCAACCCCGGCGCCCCGCGCCCGCAGGACGTCGATTCCAGCCGCCAGGCGCTCGACGCGCTGTTCGGTGGGCCCGCGCCGCGCAGCGCGGTGGAAACCGATGCGCTCGGCAAAGCCGGCGTCTCCGCCCCCGCCATCCGCAGCACCGTGGGCGACCCCAAGACCCCGACCGTGCCCAAAGGCGCCGGCGTGCGCGATATCGTAACCGCGCCCGAAAGCAGCACCCCGGCCGCGCAAGCGACAACCGGTCAATAATTTATCCTCCCCGTCCCGGGGAGGACCAGGCCGTTACCCGTCCAGCGTGGTCGGCAGCACCGCGTGCTTGACCCGGCTGGCGAGCAGCTTGTCGATTTTGCGCCCGTCCATGTCGATCACATCGAAGCGCCAGCCCTGGCTGGTGAAGTGTTCGCCTTCCTGCGGCAGTTTCTTGAGCACCGAAAGCGCGAAGCCGGCGACGGTGGCGAAATCGCGGTCTTCGGGCAAGTCGATGCCCAGCCGGTCGGCCATCGCATCGGCAGGGAGCGCGCCCGAGATCAGCAATGAGGCGTCTTCGCGCTCGATCAGCATCGGCGTGTCGCCGTCGTCGCCATGCGCCACGAACGTGCCGGCAATCGCGTCGAGCAAGTCGGCGGGCGTAACGATGCCTTCGAGGTGGCCATATTCGTCGTGGACCAGCGCCAGCGTCACTTCGGCCTGCTGGATCTGGCGCAATGCGTCCATTGCATCGAGCTGGTCGGGCACGATCGCGGGCTTTTTCATCAGTGCGCCCAGTTCGGCGGGCTCACCGCGCACGAGTGCTTGCAAGACATCGCGCACGCGCACCACGCCGACCACGGTATCGACCGAGCCTTCGGCCACCAGCAGCAGCGAATGCGGGCATTGCGCGATCGCATCGCGCAGCGCGGCGTCGCGCGCGGCGAGGTCGATCCAGTGCAATTCGGTGCGCGGGGTCATCAGGTCGCGCACCGGGCGTTCGGCCAGCCGCATCACGCTGGTCATCAGCGCGCGTTCGTCTTCTTCGAGCACGCCCGAGCGGGTCGCTTCGGCGAAGATCATTTCCAGTTCTTCGGTGGTGACATCGTGCGCGCCCGCATCGTCCATCCCGCCCAGCCGCAGCACCAGCGACGACGAGGTATCGAGCAGCCACACCAGGGGCGCGGCGATTTGCGCAACGATCGCCATCGGGCGCGCGGCGACCATGGCGATCGGTTCAGCCGAGCGCAGCGCAAGTTGCTTGGGCACCAGTTCGCCGATCACGAGGCTGAGATACGTGGTGACCGCAATGGCAAGCGCAAAGCCCGCTTCGGGCGCGATGGTCGCCGGCAGCCCGAGTGCGGCCAGCCGTTCGCCGACCGGCCCGCCCAGCCGCGAACCGGAAAACGCGCCCGCGGCAATCCCCACCAATGTGATGCCGATCTGCGCGGTGGAAAGCAATTTGCCCTGGTCGCTGGCGAGATCGAGCGCGAGGTTGGCGCTGACCGAGCCGGCTTCGGCGCGCATTTTCAACCGCGCCGGGCGCGCCGAAACGATGGCCAGCTCGGACATCGAGAACAGGCCGTTGAGCACGACCAGGGCGCCAATAATGACGACATCAGTCCAGGGAAATGGTGTCACAGCGAGGGTCGCTAGCAGATTTGTGCGCTTGCGCGAAGACCCGTGCGCGCGATCGTTCGGATTCGGTTCAGACCAATGCAGGTTATTCCCGACTGTTTGCTGCCGCCGGCTGGAAAATCCGGCGCGCGCGGCTCAATAATGGCGCCAGCGCCGGTCTGCATGGAGTGGGTCATGAAACGTCGTCGGGTTCTCTTGTCATCGCTGTGCCTGGTCTCGCTGGTCGCGACATCGGCGTGTGTCACCGATCCCAACACCGGGCACAAGAAAGTGTCGCGCACCGCGATCGGGGTGGGCGCGGGCGTGGTCACCGGCATCGCCTTTGGCGGGCTGATCGGCGGTGGCACCGGGCGGATCATCGGCGCGGGCATTGGCGGGATTGTCGGCGGTTCGATCGGCTATCTGATGGACAAGCAGATCAAGGAGCTCAAGGAGCAGACCGCGGGCAGCGGGGTCGAAGTGCGCGCGGTCGATGATGGCCAGGCGATCCTCGTCAATCTGCCCAATGGCGTGACATTCGATACCGACAGCACGGTGATCAAGCCGGGCTTTGCCGCCACGCTCGATACGATCGCCGCCAGCCTCAACAAATATCCCAACTCGCTGATCGACGTTTATGGCCACACCGATTCGACCGGGTCCGACGCGTACAACCAGACTTTGTCGGAAAACCGCGCGCGCGTGGTGGCCGATTACCTGGTGTCGCGCGGCGTGGCTATGGCGCGCATCCGCAGCACCGGGTTCGGCAAGACGCAACCGGTGGCGAGCAACGACACCCCCGAGGGCCGCTCCGCCAACCGGCGCGTGGAAATCAAGATCGTGCCGGTATCGCAAGACGATGTCGCGCGCGCCAAAGGTGGAAATTGACGGCAGCCGCGTGATCCTTGACGACGTGGCGTGCGGACTGGCATCGGCGCGTTGAAGCAAGGAGTGCTGCCGCATGTCGATAACCCCCCGCCCGATCAATGGCCGCTCGATCAATGGCCATGCGACCAACCCGATCGGGCTTGGCTGCATGTCGCTCAGCTGGGCCTATGGTCCGCGCCCGACCGATGCCGAAGCGATTGCGCTGCTGCACCGCGCGATCGAGCTCGGTTATGACCATTTCGACACCGCGCGGCTCTATGGTCAGGGCCACAATGAAACGCTAGTCGGCGAGGCGCTGAAAGGCCGCCGTGACAAAGTGTTTCTGGCGAGCAAGATGGGCATTTTCCTGAGCGGCGAACGGCGCGGGGTCGATTGCAAGCCGGCCACGATCCGCGAACAGATCGAAGTGTCGCTGCGGCTGCTGCAGACCGACCACATCGATCTCTATTACATGCACCGCCGCGATTTTACCGTGCCGATCGAGGAATCGGTGGGCGCGATGGCCGATCTGATTGCCGAAGGCAAAATGGGCGCGATCGGGCTGTCGGAAATGTCGGCCGACACGTTGCGCCGCGCCGCTGCGGTTCACCCGATCGCGGCGATGCAGACCGAATATTCGCCGTGGACCCGCCAGGCCGATATCGCGGTGATCGATGCCTGTCGCGAGCTCGGCACCACGTTTGTGGCGTTTTCCCCGGTCGCGCGCGGCGCATTGGCCAATGGCGTCGATGATGTGGCAGCACTTGGCGAAGGCGATCTGCGCCCCGGCATGCCGCGCTTCCAGGGCGCCAACTGGGCGCACAATCGGGGCCTGATTGCGCGGTTCAATGCGCTGGCGGCAGGCGCCGGGGTAACGCCGGCGCAATTGTCGCTCGGCTGGGTGCTGGCGCGCGGCGAGCATGTGGTGGCGATCCCCGGTACCAAGAACGTGGCGCATCTCGAAGAAAACATCGCGCGCCGGGACTGGGCGATCCCGCCCGCTCTGGCGGCAGAAGTCGATGCCTTGATCAACCACCAGACCGTGGCCGGGCACCGCTACGCCAAAATGATGCTCTCGACGATCGACACCGAAGACTTCGCCGAATTCTTCGAGTTGGCGGACTGAGCGAGCCCAATTCTCCCCCACACACTTCCCCCACTACCCGTTCGTGCTGAGCCTGTCGAAGCACGCGCGGCGCCTCTGGTTTGGCATTGCAAGTCCCTGAAACACACGTT
>CAITOD010000138.1 GCA_903893935.1 uncultured Sphingomonadales bacterium | reverse complement strand
CGCCTCGCGATCCTGCGTGGGGATGAATTGCACCGCTGCCGCCGGCACCCCGCCCGCGACCAGCCCATCGATCAGCGCGGCATGGATCGCGCGGTTTGAATGCACCGCTTCGCTGCCGCCGCGCAGCAGCACGGCATTGCCCGCGCGCACGCACAACGCTGCCGCATCGGCGGTGACATTGGGGCGGCTTTCGTAAATGATCCCGATCACGCCGATCGGAACGCGCACGCGTTCGAGCACCATGCCGTTGGGCCGGGTGGTGCGATCGATCACCGCACCGGTCGGATCGGGCAGCACCGCCACATCGGCAACCGCCGCAGCAATCGCCGCCAGCCGTTGCGGTGTCAGCCGCAAGCGATCGAGCATCGCGCCCGACAGGCCGCCCGCCTCGCCCGCGGCAACATCGCGCGCATTCGCGGCAAGCACCGTGTCTTCGGCGCGCAACAAGGCTTGCGCGGCAAGCTTGAGCGCGTGTTCGCGCGTCTCGGCCGGCATCCGCGCCAGCGCGGACTGCGCCACGCGCGCGTCGCGCGCCAGCCGGTGGACCAGCGCCACGGCGTTTTCGGCCGCAGCTTCGGACGGTTGATCTAAGGTGGTGGCCATGCTCGCGCCCCTATCATGCGCAGCCTGCACTGTCAGCCCCCGCGAATCCTTCGCCGGGCCGCCCGAGTCGCAGGCCAGCGCCATGGACTGCTGCGGCATGGTTCCGCGGGATTGGTCGATTCGTGTGCCGTCTGGTTCCACTGATCGTTGCTCTGGCACGGTCTGCCGATTCCGGCACGCCGCTTGCGATACCAGCGCCTAAGCGCGCCGACTTGGAATGCGGCGGATTTGCGCGGGGGTGCATGTCGGGCCGCCAGCAAAAACAACCCCGGGGATCGCCCGCTTGCCAGGACGCAATACCGTAAAGGCAACGAAACGCGCGCGTGCGCCGCGTAACCATGCGGCCTGGCGTCTGGTCAATCGTGCGCACGCGGCGCGCGACCGGATCGAAGCGAAGCTGGCGCAGTGGTTTCCCGAGCGCGAATTTTTCATGCGCAGCGAAGGCCACGTGCGGTTTGTCCGTATTTCGACGCGGTTGCAGGCGGCGATTGCCGCCGGGATCGGCGCTGCGGTGGTGATGTGGGTCGGTCTGCTCGGCTGGGCGCTGGTCGCGCAGATCGTCGCCGGGTCCGATCGCAGCTCGCTGCTCAACCGCGAAGCCGCCGTCGCCAGCGCCGAAAGCCGCGTCGCGCGCTATCGCGCCGATCTCCGGACCGTGGCAGGCGATCTCAAGCGGCGGCAGGATTTCCTGGAAAAAGCGGTGCAAGGCGTAATCGGGCCGATCCCTGACACGCTGCCCAAAGGCACCGTGAGCGACAGTTCGGGTGAAACCGCCAGGACCGTGCGCAAGATTTCGCAGACAATGCCCGAAGCCGTGCCGCTGGCGCGGATAGAAGCGCGCCAGATTGCCTTTGCCGAACGGCTGACGCGGTTTGCCGATGATCGCGCACGCCTCGCGAGCGGCGCGATCCGCAAAGTCGGGCTCAACCCCGCCGCGGTGCTCGCTGAAGATGCGCGCGCGCAGGGCGGCCCGCTGATCCGCCTGACCGAGGCCAACGGCGGCCCGCTCGACCCGCGCTTTCTGCGGCTTGCCGCCAGCCTTGGCCAGATGAGCGCGATGGATACCGGCCTTGCGCATATTCCCAACACGATGCCGGCGAGCTTCGACTATATCTCGTCGGGCTTTGGCGTGCGCACCGATCCGATCGAAGGCGGCGCGGCGTTCCATCCCGGGCTCGATTTCAAGGGCCCCAAAGGCGCGCCGATCTATGCCGCCGCAGCCGGCACCGTGAGCTTTACCGGCGGGCGGCAGGGCTATGGCAATTATGTCGAGATCAGCCACGGTCACGGGCTTGTCACGCGCTACGCGCACATGTCGCGCATAATCGCGCATCTGGGCCAGCCGGTAACCGCCGGCACCCCGATCGGCATGATCGGCAGCACCGGCCGGTCGACCGGGCCGCATCTGCATTTCGAGGTTCGCATCAACGACCGTCCGGTCAATCCGCGCCCGTTTCTGGAGGCTCCTTTCCCCCATGTTCTCCCGCAAAACCACGTCGTCGGCGGGACCGCCCCCCATGGCTAGCCGCGGCAACGAGGCGAGCTTTTCGGTGCTTGGCGCCGACCTCGTGCTCCAGGGCTCGCTGCGCGCCGAGGCGGACTTGCACATCGACGGCACGATCGAAGGCGATGTCGTGTGCAAATCGCTGGTGCAGGGTGAAAGCAGCGTGATCAGGGGTTCGATCAGCGCCGAAGCGGTGCGGCTCGCCGGCACCGTCGAAGGCCCGATCGAAGCCGCGCAAGTGGTGATCCTGCGCAGCGCCACGCTGCGCGGCGATGTGCGCTACGACGCGCTGACCATCGAACAGGGCGCGCATGTCGAAGGCCATTTCGCCCGCCGCGACGGCGTGGTCAGCCCGGGGCTGGCCCTGCTCGGCTGACCCCTCAACCTTCGTCATTCCTGCGAAGGCAGGAACGACGGTGCGCGTTGACCTCAGCTGTCGGACAAGCCTTCGGCGCGGCGCTGCGCGAGCCAGGCAGCCGCTTCGGCTTCTTGCGCTGCTTCGGCGGCGACGCGGCCTTGGGCCTGGCGTTCGGCGCGCAGTTCCTCGATCAGCGCATCGCGGTCGGTGCCGAGCCGGGCATCGGTGAGGTCTTCTTCCTCGACGCCCGCTTTCTTGGCGGCCTTGGCGACCAACGCGTCGAGTTCGCGTTGCGAGCACAAGCCCAGCGTGACCGGGTCTTTCGGGTTGATATTGGCAATGTTCCAGTGGCTGCGATCGCGGATCGCGGCGATGGTGTTGCGCGTGGTGCCGATCAGCTTGCCGACTTGCGCATCGGAGATTTCCGGATGGTGGCGCAAGATCCAGGCGATGCCGTCGGGCTTGTCCTGCCGCTTCGACACCGGGGTGTAGCGCGGGCCTTTGGTGCGGCTGATCGACAGCGGCGCGCGCTGCATTTTCAGCCGGTATTCGGGGCTGGCCTGGCCGCGATCGATTTCGGCCTGCGACAGTTCGCCCGAATGCACCGGATCGCGCCCGGTGTATTTCGACCCGGCCAGATCGTCGGCCATCGCCTGCACTTCAAGAATGTGCAAACCACAGAACTCCGCGATCTGTTCAAACGTAAGCGCGGTGTTGTCGACCAGCCACGACGCGGTCGCGTGGGGCATCAACGGATACGTGGGCTGCTGGCTCACGAGAACCTCTTCTTGAAAACGTTGCGAAAACAATAAGGGCCGCCCCATCCAGGGCGGCCTCCGATCTCGCGATGTAGGCCAGCGAAGATCAAACGGCAAGCTGCATTTGACAAATTGCACCGCCTGGCGATGCTTCAGTCGATAACATCGAGCACGATTTTGCCGACATGGCTGCCCTGCTCCATGCGCGCATGCGCCGCTGCCGCATCGGCCAGCGGGAAACTGGTATCCATCACCGGGCGCAACAGCCCTTCCCCCGCCAAAGGCCAGATGGTTTCACGGATTTCGCCCGCCAGCGCGGCCTTGAATTCATTCTGCGCGGCCGCAGCGTCGATCCGGTCAGCGTAAGCCGGCGGCGCATGACTTCGGCCATGTTGATTTCGGCGCGCACCCCGCCCTGCACCGCGATCGTAACATGGCGGCCATCGTCGCCCAGGCACTTGAGATTGCGCGCGACATAATCGCCCGCGACCATGTCGAGCACCACCTCGACGCCGCGACCTTCGGTGATTCGCGCCACCTCGGCGACAAAGTCGGCGGTGTTGTAATCGATCGCGTGATTCGCGCCGAGCGCCAGCGCGCGCGCGCATTTGTCGGCGCTGCCGCACGTGACAATCGTGGTCAGCCCGAGCAATCGCGCCAGCGTGATTGTCATCGTGCCGATCCCGCTGGTGCCGCCGTGCACCAGGATCGTCTCGCCATCGCAGGCATAAGCGCGGCCGAACACATTGTGCCACACGGTAAACAGCGTTTCAGGTATCGCCGCCGCTTCGGCCAGCGAAAGGCAGGCAGGCACCGCCAGGCATTGTTCGGCCTGTGCGAGGCAATATTGCGCATAGCCGCCGCCATTGACCAGTGCAGCGACAGGCGCGCCCAACGCCGGTTCGACCACGCCTTCGCCCAGCGCCATGACATGCCCGGCGATTTCCAGCCCGGGAATCGGCGATGCGCCCGGCGGCGGTGGATAGAACCCCTGTCGCTGAATCACGTCCGGCCGGTTGACCCCGGCATGCGCCACGCGAACCAGCACTTGCCCGGGCCCGGGCACCGGCAGCGGCAACGTGACCGGGCGCAGCACATCGGGGCCGCCGGGGGTGCTGATCGCGACGGCCGTCATGGTCCCGGGCAGTACGCCGGTCTCCTGATCCGGATATGCAGGCACGCGTATGGTTTCTCCGCCCTCGAAATCCTTTCAACACCTACCCACACGACCGGTTGACAGCAAGAACGAAGGCGCCACATTGTGCACCCTAATGGATATAGACGATCGCCCGCGCCCGACCGGGGATCTGGCCAGCCAGCTGGCGAAGGAATCGCTCGACCATCTTTCGGTCGACGAACTCGATCACCGCGTCAGCCTGCTCGAGGCGGAGATTGCGCGCATCGTGGCGCATCGCGCATTCAAGCAGTCGCACCGCTCTGCCGCCGACGCGCTGTTTTCCAGACCAGCCAAGCCGCCACCCGGCGGAAACACGGCATGACCGCCGCCGCCCTTTTCAATCCCGGGCGGCAACCCCATATCGCTTGTCGCAAACCTGCGGCCGCAAGCCGCTTGCTTCCCGAACGGACCGCCGACTCGCGCGGCATCACGGTCCCGTCCACACCCCTGAATCGTGGTTTAGGCCCGGTTAACCCGCCGGGCGTAGACCATGGTCCATCCCCGTCCCTTGCAGGGATTCCACCCGGCAGCCGGCCTTTGCCGCCGCACCTGCCAGCCTGAAGAGCGCGCCCATGCCCAGTTTTGCCCAAAGCCTTGAAAAGACGCTTCACGCCGCGCTCGCCAATGCTTCGGAGCGCAGCCACGAATATGCGACGCTCGAACACTTGCTGCTGGCCTTGATCGACGATCCCGATGCCGCGCAAGTGATGCAGGCCTGCGGGGTCGATCTCGGCGATCTCGGCGATGTCGTGCGCCAGTATCTCGATCAGGAATACCAGTCGCTCAAAACGCAGGAAAAGGCCGATCCGCAGCCGACTGCCGGGTTCCAGCGGGTGATCCAGCGCGCCATCCTGCACGTCCAGTCTTCGGGCAAAGACACCGTAACCGGCGCCAATGTGCTGGTCGCGCTGTTTTCCGAACGCGATTCCTACGCGGTCTATTTCCTCCAGCAGCAGGACATGAGCCGGCTCGACGCGGTGAGCTATATCAGCCACGGCATCGGCAAAGGCGGTCGCCAGGTCGACAGCCGCACCCCCAAAGGCGCCGAGGAAGAAGCCCCCAAGCCCGAGGAAAAGCAGGAAGCCAAAGGCAGCAAGAAGGATTCCGCGCTCGACCAGTTCTGCGTCAATCTCAACGACAAGGCGCTGCTCGGCAAAGTCGATCCGCTGATCGGGCGCGGCCCCGAAGTCGATCGCACGATCCAGATCCTGTGCCGCCGGTCGAAGAACAACCCGCTCTATGTCGGCGACCCGGGCGTGGGCAAAACCGCGATTGCCGAAGGCCTCGCGCGCAAGATCGTCGAAGGCGAAGTGCCCGAAGTGCTGTCGCAGGCGGTGATCTATTCGCTCGACATGGGCAGCCTGCTCGCGGGCACGCGCTACCGCGGGGACTTCGAGGAACGCCTGAAGCAAGTCGTCGGCGAGCTCGAAAAAATGCCCCACGCGATCCTGTTCATCGATGAAATCCACACCGTAATCGGCGCCGGCGCCACCAGCGGCGGCGCGATGGATGCGTCGAACCTGCT
>CAITOD010000137.1 GCA_903893935.1 uncultured Sphingomonadales bacterium | reverse complement strand
TGCCGTCAGCGGGCACCGTGGCAATGCCGTAATCCTTCTTGATGCGTTCGGCGGTTGCTTCGCCGATCAGCAGGTTGTGATGGCGGCGGACATAGGACACGATCGATTCGTCCATCTTGTCGCCGCCGACGCGGACCGATGTGGTATAGGCCAGCCCGCGCAAGCTCAGCACCGCGACTTCGGTGGTGCCACCGCCGATATCGACGACCATCGATCCGACCGGTTCGGTCACCGGCATGTCGGCGCCGATCGCGGCGGCCATCGGTTCGAGAATCAGGAACACCTGGCTCGCCCCCGCGTTGCTGGCGGCGTCGCGGATGGCGCGGCGTTCGACCGAGGTCGAGCCCGAGGGCACGCAGATGACGATTTCGGGGTAGCGCAGCACGCTCTTCTTGCCGTGCACTTTCTGGATGAAGTGCTTGATCATCGCTTCGGCGACTTCGATGTCGGCGATCACGCCGTCGCGCAAGGGGCGGATCGCTTCGATATTGTCGGGCGTCTTGCCCATCATCATCTTGGCGTCGTCGCCCACGGCCTTGACGCGCTTGATCCCGTTGATGGTTTCGATAGCGACGACCGACGGCTCGTTCAGCACGATTCCGCGATCCTGAACATAGACCAGCGTGTTGGCGGTGCCGAGGTCGATGGCAATATTCTGGGAACCGAATTTGAAGAATCGGGAAAACATCGAAGCCATTACAAAATCCGTCGAATCAGTGGTTTGGCGAACCCGCGCGGGCCGCCTGCAAACCCTGGGTGCACAAGCGAAGGCGCCCCATTAGCGCAAGGTTTGCACAAAACCCACCCATTTGTGACGGTTTGCCGGGATAAGCATGACTGCCTGCCTCGAAAAACCCCGGGTTCGTCGCTAGAATGGTCGAATGGCTTCAGAATCCCGACAGATCCGCCGGCTGCCAGAGGCGCTGGTCAACCGCATCGCAGCGGGCGAAGTGGTCGAACGGCCGGCCAGCGCGCTGAAGGAGCTGGTTGAAAACGCGATCGACGCCGGCGCCGCGCACGTCAGCGTGCGGCTGTCCGAAGGCGGGCTCGCGCTGATCGAAGTGAGCGATGATGGCTGCGGCATGCAGCCCGCTGAAATCGCGCTCGCGCTCGAGCGTCACGCGACGTCGAAACTGCCCGAAAGCCTGATCGGCGCCGACAGCGCGCTCGAACGCGTGGTGACACTGGGGTTTCGCGGCGAAGCGCTGCCCTCGATTGCTTCGGTTGCAAAGCTTTCGATCGAGAGCCGGTCGCGCGAAACGGGCGAGGCGTGGAAGCGCGTGGTCGATCATGGCGAAGTGATCGCCGATGGCCCGGCCGCCGTGCCGCCGGGCACGCGGGTGCGGGTGGAGGACTTGTTTGCGCGCGTGCCGGCGCGGCGCAAATTCCTGCGCTCGGCGCGCGCCGAGTGGGCGGCCTCGCTCGACGTGGTGCGGCGCCTCGCGATGGCGCGGCCCGATATCGGCTTTACGCTCGAACACGATGGCCGCCGCGCCTTGCACGTCCAGCCAGGCGAACGGCTCGATACGCGCGTGGCGCAACTGGTGGCGCGCGACTTGCCCGCCAATTCGGTCGCGGTCGATCTGGCGCGCGGCGATTACCATCTGGTCGGCGTGGCCGGGCTGCCGACATGGAACCGGGGTGTGGCCGATCACCAGTATCTCTTTGACAACGGCCGCCCGGTCAAGGATCGCCTGCTGATCGGCGCGGTGCGTGGCGCTTATGCCGACATGCTGGCACGCGATCGCCATGCGGTGCTGGCGCTGTTCCTCACGCTGCCCGCCGAAGAGGTCGACGTCAACGTTCACCCGGCCAAGACCGAAGTGCGGTTTCGCGATGCGGCGCTGGTGCGCGGGATGATCGTGACCGGGTTGCGGCAGGCGCT
>CAITOD010000136.1 GCA_903893935.1 uncultured Sphingomonadales bacterium | reverse complement strand
GCGCATGCGCACAAAGCCGAACACCAGCCCGGCCCAGGCCTGCGGCAGAACCATCGGCACCAGCGCCCACGACACGTGCGGATAGTTCGACAGGTGCAGCAGCGCGAAAACCGCGACCGAGAGATAGAACCACACGGCAAAGCCTGATGCGAACCAGCGCAGCGGAGTGGTGCGGCGGCGCAGGGCCAGCCAGCCGATGAGCGCTGCAAGCCCGGTCGCCAGCACACCAAGGCTCGCCGCCTCATCATGCCAGTGCAGCGAGACCGCGGTCAGCAAGCCTGCTGCGAGCAAGGCCATGGCCAGCAGCCACAACGCGCGCGGGCGCCCGGTCAGCCAGCCGCGAAACAGCACTTCTTCGCCCACCGGTGCGGCAAGTACCACCGCGAGCGCGAGCACCGCGGGCGAAAAGCCCTTGAACGCTTCTGCGCGCGGCAGATGAAACACACTTTGCCACAGCGCGAGAAGCGCGCCGATAATGGCGAGGCCGGCCAGATAAAGCGCCACCAACACCGCCCACTCGCGCCAACCCTGCCGCAGCGGTGCGGGCGTGATGAGACGCGGGTGCGCGAGATAGGCGCCGAACCAGGTGATGGAAGCACGGAACATGCGCGCCATTCTGCCCCGCAAGGCCCTAACTTTGCCCTAATATCCACCACCCCCCACCCACCCCCGTTCGTGCTGAGCCTGTCGAAGCAGGCGCGATACGGTCGGTCTTGTTACGGCCAACCCAGGCCCAGCCTCTGCGCGCATGCTTCGACAGGCTCAGCACGAACGGGGGGAAGGGTGGGTGGTGGAGATTCGGGTCGGTAGTGCGGCTATGCCGGGGTGATTGCCCAAGGCCGTGCAACGCGCTAGGGCGCGACAATTCCCATGCATCCGGCGGGTGACCGCGCAAATTCCGGCAAGAAGCACGACCATGGCAGGCCATTCCAAATTCAAGAACATCATGCACCGCAAAGGGGCGCAGGACAAAAAGCGTTCGGCGATGTTTTCCAAGCTGTCGCGCGAAATCACCGTCGCGGCCAAAATGGGCATGCCCGACCCCGACATGAACCCGCGCCTGCGCGCCGCGATCAACGCCGCCAAAGCGCAATCGATGCCCAAGGACAATATCCAGCGCGCGGTCGACAAAGCGTCGAAAGGCGACGGCGATAACTACGAAGAAGTGCGCTACGAAGGCTATGGCCCGGGCGGCGTGGCGATCATTGTCGAGGCACTGACCGACAACCGCAACCGCACTGCCACCAATGTGCGCACCGCCTTTGCCAAGAACGGCGGCAATCTGGGCGCTTCGGGCGCGGTGAGCCACGGGTTTGAACGGCTGGGGCTGATCGAATACCCGGGCAAAGCCGGCGACGAGGAAAAAGTGCTCGAAGCCGCGATCGAGGCGGGCGCCGAAGATGTCGAAAGCGACGAGGATTCGCACCAGATCTGGGTCTCGATCGAAAACCTGCACCCCGTCGCGCGCGAACTCGAAAAAGTGTTGGGCGAAGCCGAGGGCGTCAAGCTCGCCTGGCGCCCCTCGCTCAAGGCGGTGGTCGATGCCGACAGTGCGGCGACGCTGCTCAAGCTGATCGACACGCTCGATGACGACGACGACGTGCAGACGGTGTGGGGCAATTACGAAATTCCCGACGAAGTCATGGAAAAGCTGGGCTGACGCGCCCCCCGCATGATCATCATCGGCGTTGACCCAGGCCTTACCTGCACCGGCTGGGGAGTGATCGCCAAAGCGGGCAGCCGGTTGAGCCATGTCGCCAACGGGCAGATCCGCACCGATACCGCGCTGTCGATGGCCGAGCGGCTGGTGCAGCTCGACGCCGTGCTGACCGATGTGCTGCTGGCGCACCGGCCGGATTCGGGCGCGGTCGAAGAAGTGTTCGTCAACGTCAATCCGCAGTCGACGCTCAAACTCGGGCAGGCGCGCGGCGTCGCCATGGTGGCGCTGGCGCGCGCCGGCATGCCGGTCGCCGAATACCCCACAAAGGTAATCAAGAAGGCGCTGGTCGGCACCGGGGGGGCGGCAAAACAGCAAGTGCAGGCGATGCTCAAAGTGCTGCTGCCGGGCGTGAAGCTGGCGGGCGAAGATGCCGCCGATGCGCTGGCGGTGGCGATCACCCATGCCAACATGCTGGGCAGTCATCGTTGATCGGGCTGGCGCACGCGCGGCTTTGCGATTAGGAACAAACCATGATCGCAAAGCTCACCGGCATCCTCGATGACAGCGGCCCCGACTGGGCGGTGATCGACGTCGGCGGTGTCGGCTATCAGGTGCAGGCCTCGGCGCGCACGCTGGCATCGCTCGGGCATCGCGGCGACCGCGTGGTGGTGCACACCGAGTTGCAGGTAAGCGAAAGCGACATGCGGCTGATCGGCTTTGCCAGCGCCGGCGAACGCGCTTGGTTCCGGCTGCTGACCGTGGTCCAGGGGGTGGGCTCGAAAGTTGCGCTGGCGATCCTTTCGGCGCTGACGGTCGAAGAAGTGCAGCGCGCGTGCGCCGCCGGCGATGCGGCAATGATCGCGCGCGCCAACGGCGTCGGGCCCAAGCTTGCCAGCCGCATTGTCAACGAGTTGAAAGACAAGGCGGGCGGGCTGGCCGGGCTGGGCCCCGGCGCGGGCATCACCGGCGACGTCGCGGCTTTGTCCCCCGGATCGATCAGCGGCGATGCGGTTTCGGCGTTGCAGAACCTGGGTTTCAAGCCCGCGACGGCCGCCGCAGCGGTGGCGGGCGCGATCGAGCAACTGGGCGAAGCGGCACCCTTGGGCGACGTGGTGCGCGTGGCGCTGAAGCGGGCCACAGGGTGATTTTTGCGCAGAATCGTGCGGATTGTAGACAGAATGGCAGGAATGGCTATCATGCGCGCTATGAGCCAGCTCAATGTTTCGATGCCGCCGACGTTGCGCCAGTGGATCGACGCGCGCGTGGCCGAGGGCCGCTATTCGAGCGCCAGCGACTATGTTCGCGACCTCGTACGGCGCGACCAGGAGGCGTCGCTTGCCGAAACCGAATGGTTGCGCGCGGCGCTTGCCGAAGGGTTGGCGTCGGGCGTGCTGGCGGAAGCGCCTGGCTCTATTCTCGAAGCGATCATTGCCGAACGAACGCCACAGTCGGCCTGATCCGGGGTGGCCGATATTGTCCTCACCCGGCTGGCGCGCGCCGATCTCGCCGCAATCGACCGTTACACCGCCGCACAGCACGGGATCGAAGCCGCCGATAGCTATACGCGCGGTTTTGCCGTGGCGTTCGATCTGCTCGGCCGGCATCCGCAGGCTGGTGCGGAGCAACCAATGCTGGGCAAAGGTATTCGCTGTCTGGTGCATCGCAAGCACCGCGTGTTCTACACGCTTCGCGATGATAGTGTGATTGTGATCCGCGTGGTCCACCATGCGCGCGATGCGCGCGGTCAATTGGCGAGCAAGCCGTGACCGATAATCCGCTGCTTTCCGCCCAGGCGCAAATCGAAGGTGCGTGTGGCGCTGAAGCGGGCCACGGCATGATCGCCACGGTCACCCGTCACAGCCCGTCAGGCAGGACATTTCCGTCCGGTGGTCAGCAGGTTGCGCCAGGTCGTCGCAGGATCGAAATCCTTGACCAGACCGTTGCCGTTGTTACCGAGAAAGGCACCCATGCCATGCTGGATCATGTAGCGGGGAAAATACGTGGGCGGGCCGATGCGGGCAATGGCCCTGCACCATTCGGCATGTGCTTGCGGATCATCGATGAGCAGCTTCGCGTGCTCACTAAAGGTTTGCCGATCCGCCTCGGTTTCCGAGCCATAGATTTCCATTTGCGCCACGGTAATCGCCTGGTGCGCGGTCTGGTCGGCCACCCGCGCCATATCAAAGCGCCCGAACGTCATCGCGACCAGATGCAGCCGCACGGCATCGTCCCAGCGCCGCGCGTCGATGCAAGCCTTGACGGCCTTGAACAAATCGACCGGGTTGTATTGCGGAAGGGCTTTTTCGATCCCGACGCAACCAAGGGTCACGGTCGATTCCAGATTGCCCGGCGCGTTGTAATTGTGAAATTGGGGCGACGTGGCTTGCGCGAACGCATGGCCACCGGTGAGTACACCACAGAGCCAAAGGGAAACCGCGAGGCGGTGCGCAACAAGACCTGGCACGGTGTGAGGCTCCCTCGATATGCAATGGCCGTGGCTGATCGGCATGGCCACAATCGCACAGGAGCCTCCGCCGTCAAGCGCATGTGCACGGGCGCAGGGCAACACCGATGACCGACAATCCGCTGCTTTCCGCCCAGGCGCAGATCGAAGATGCCGATGCGGCGCTGCGTCCCAAGACGCTGGCCGAATTTGTCGGGCAGGAAGCCGCGCGCGAAAATCTCAAAGTGTTTATCGCCAGCGCGCGGGCGCGGCGCGAGGCGATGGACCATGTGCTGTTCTTTGGCCCGCCCGGGCTCGGCAAGACCACGCTGGCGCAGATCATCGCCCGCGAACTGGGGGTCAATTTTCGCGCCACATCGGGCCCGGTGATTGCCAAAGCCGGCGATCTGGCTGCGTTGCTGACCAATCTTGAAGCCGGCGACGTGCTGTTCATCGATGAAATCCACCGGCTCAATCCCAATGTCGAAGAAGTGCTCTATCCGGCGATGGAAGACCGCGCGCTCGACCT
>CAITOD010000135.1 GCA_903893935.1 uncultured Sphingomonadales bacterium | reverse complement strand
AGATTGAGCTCCCAGATGCGCTGCCCGGTGACCAGTTCGTAGGCGGCCATGCGCCCGCCCTGACCCAGCGCATAGACCCGGCCGTTGTCGATGATCGGATCGGCATCGATATCGGTCAGGATCGATACCGACGTGGCGATCGAGGTGCGCGCGAGCGCATCGTTCCACAACTGGCGCCCGTTTTCATAGCGATAGGCAACCAGTTCGCCCGACGAATAGCCGGCGACGATCGTGCCCTGGCCCACCGCCGGGGCGGCGACGCCAAACACGCCGGTCTGCGCCAGCGAGCCGGATTCGTTCCACTGCGTCTTGCCATCGGCGGCGCTCAACGCGGCGATCTGGTTGTCCTGCGTCACCACGATCACCGAGCCATAACCGATCGCGGGCGACCCGCGCAGCGGCCCGAGCGGCTTGACGCGCCACTTGATCGTGCCCTTTTCGGCATCGAGCGCGGCCACTTCGCCAAGCCCGGTGGTCACATAGACCACGCCATCGTCGTACGATGCGCCGCCGCCGAACACCGCCGAGGTGTCGGCAGGAATGTCGAAGCTCGCCTGCCACACCTGCTTGCCGGTGTTGGCGTTGAACGCGTGCAGCACGCCCAGCGTGTCGATCACATAGAGCTTGCCCGCACCGATCACCGGTGCCGCAGCAAGGCGACGCAACTGCGACGAGCCGGAAATTGTCGCCGACCACAGCTTTTTGGGATGGTCGCCAAGCGCCAGGTGACCGTAGGATTTGGCGCCGTTGCCACCACCCTGGCCCCATTCGGTGTTCACTTCGGGTGGCGGCAATACCACCGCGACGCTTGCCAGCGCATCATCGACTTTGGTGCCCGCTTCGATCCGCGACAGGATCGGCACGCGCGTGCCGGTGGTGGGCGTGGTCTTGATCTTCTGCTTGTGCCCGCCGCACGCGCCCAGCGTGAGCGCGAGTGCGGTCATCGTCGCAAGGGCGATGACGCGGCGCGCGCCTGCCACCGAGCGTGTCCCCGATAGTGAACGAATCATTGTGTCATGCGGCATGCGCGTTCCCGGCAAATTTGAAATTGTACAGACCGCGCGTCATTGCGCCGGCGCGGCACCGAGGGTCGTGTCGGCGGGGTAGACCCCGAGTTCGGCAGCGAGCTGGCTTGAGCGGCGGCGCAAAGTGGCAGGCACGCCGGTGTCTTTGGCAATCGCGGCAAACAGCGCGCCGGCCTGCGCCTTCTGGCCCAGCTTCAGTTCGGCGACGCCGACCATTTCGCCCGCACTGCCAAACCACACCCCGCCGGGCACCGCGAGCGGCTTCAAGCGGTCGATCACCTGCTGCGGCGGCAGCGTGTCGAATTTCGCCGCAACTTCGCGGATCGTCGCCAGGTCGCGATAGGCCTGCGGCGCCTGCGGATCGGCGGCAACTGCGGCAAAAGTCTTGACGGCTTCGGCATTCTGCTTGCGATCGAGCGCGACGCCGCCTTCGATCAGCCGCGCCGCCGCCGTATAACCGGGGCCGCCTTGTCCGGCCACGGCTTCAAGGCTCGTTTTGGCGGGATCGTAACGCCCGGCTTCGACCTGATCGAGCGCGACGGTCAGCGCTTCGGCTTTGCGCCCGGCTTCGCCTTCGACATGGTTGGTCCACGCCATCCACCCGGCCAGCCCTGCCAGCACGGCAACGATCACCGTGCCGATCAGCAGCCCGTAATTGCGGAACAGCCGCGCCGCCTCGTCTTCGCGCAAGGCATCATCGACTTCGCGCAGAAACACCTGTTCCTGCGCCGCGCGCTGTTCGGCGGCGCGATCGACAGACTTCGACGGGGT
>CAITOD010000134.1 GCA_903893935.1 uncultured Sphingomonadales bacterium | reverse complement strand
TGCGCTATTGGCAGGACCACAAAATCGCCTGCTACAATGGCGAGGAAACCTACACGGGATACACGATCCACTATTGCCCTGACGGCGTGAATTTCAACGACCCGTATTATAACACCTCGGCCAGCGCCGGCACCGGCGGTCTGATCACCGTTCCCACCAATGTTGCCGACCAGACGTATCGCGGCGTCACCGCGCGGGCCGAAATCGACTTCAAGCCGACCGTCGGAACGCTGATCTATTTTGCCTATAACCGCGGCTCAAAATCGGGCGGATTCAGCCTCTCGACCGGCACGCCTACGCAGAACGCGGCGATCCCGGGCGTTGAAGTCGCCGATGCGGCATCGTACGACACCATCAACGGGATCGAATTCAAACCCGAAGTGCTCACCGACTTCGAACTGGGGGTCAAGACCTCGCTGCCCGGGCACACCAGCCTCAACCTGGTCGGGTATTACTACGACTATCACAACTATCAGGCTTTCGTTCAGGTCGGCTACACGCAGGAAATTCGCAACCTGCAAGCCAAAGCCTACGGGATCGAGGCCGAACTCAGCTCGCATCCGATCGCAGGCCTGACGCTCAATCTCAACGGGTCGTGGCAGGAAAGCCATGTGCCGAACGTGTTGCTGCCCGATGGCGTGACCGTGGTCGATCACGATCTGCCGCAATCACCGCACTGGTCGGGCAATGCGCTGGCGCGCTATGAATTCCCGCTCGCGGGCGGCGTCGCGATGGTCCAGGCTGATGCGCTGTACCAGTCGCACATGTGCTTTACCCTGCTTTGCGCGCCGGTCGAACAGGAACGCGCCTACTCGGTCGAAAACGCGCGCATCGGCTTTACGCCCAAGGGCAGCAATCTCGACTTTGCGTTCTATGTGAACAACATTTTCCAGCGCGCCTATCGTATCTATGCCTATGACGGATCGCTCTATTCGGGCGCGACGCAGTCGGACTTTGCGCGTCCGCGCACCTGGGGTGTGAACATCCGTTATCACTTCTGACGCCTTGCACAATCCGGCGAAGCCCCTCCACCAGCTTCGCTGGTCCCCCTCCCCGTTCCGGGGAGGATTGGCGGCCCGGTGCACGATCCTCCCCGGCACGGGGAGGGGGACCCTTGCGAAGCATGGTGGAGGGGACTCGCCAGATTGTGCAAGGGGCCGTTCCGACTCTCACGCCAAGCCGCGTTTGCGCAAATCAGAAGGCGCCGCGCCAAAGCGGCGCTTGAACACGCGCGAAAAATGCGCAGCACTCACAAAGCCGCAATCGAGCGCGACCGTGGTGACTGCGGCATCGGTGGTGCGCAGCCGGTGCGCGGCGCTGTCGAGCCGGATGGCAAGCGCGGTTTCGGACAGGCTCTGGCCGAGATGATCCTGAAACAGGCGTTCGATCTGCCGCAGCGAGCGCCCGCAGGCGGTCGCGATGGCTTCGCGCGAGGGCGGGCGATCGAGCGAGGCCTCGATGATTTCCAGCGCCTTGAGGACGACGCGGTTGGTCGTGCCGTGGCGCTCTGCCGGGCTTGGCCGTTGCGGCCCGGCGGCGTCGCGCGGGCTCGTGCGGATGAACCATTCGCCCACGCGCCGGGCCAGATCCTCGCCATGATCGCGCGCGATCAGCGCCAGCGCGAGATCGAGCCCCGCCGTGCCCCCCGCGCAAGTGATGACCATCCCGTCGATGACATAGAGCCCGCTTTCGAGCTCGACATCGGGAAATTCTTCGGCAAACACGAGGCGGTGTTCCCAATGGATCG
>CAITOD010000133.1 GCA_903893935.1 uncultured Sphingomonadales bacterium | reverse complement strand
TCGCAGAATTTCGCGCTCGGCGCCGAAATCGATGCCAGCGCCACGCAAGGCTGGAACGGCGGCGCCGGGTTCGTGCCGATCGGCAATGCCACCACGCCGTTTACCGGCAATTTCGACGGTCTGAACAACACCGTCACCAATCTTTATATCAACCAGCTGGGCGGCAACAATGTCGGCCTGTTCGGACAAGTCGGCGCGAACCTCGGCGCCGTCATCTCGATCCGCAATACCCGGCTGGTGAATCCGCAGATCACTGCGGCTTCCAATGTCGGGGGGCTGATCGGAACGGTCGGTTCGGACACTGTAACGGTTGCAAACAGCTTCGTGACCGGCGGCGTTATCACTGGCATCAACCAGGTTGGCGGGCTGATCGGGCTGATCTCCTCGGGTGCACCGGTCACCACTTTGACCGGGGTGCATAGCGACACCGCCGTTGTCGCCTCAGGCAATGCGATCGGCGGACTGGTCGGGTCCGCTGGCGGGGCGACGATCACGGATTCTTTCGCGACCGGTGCGGTCAGTGCTCCCGGCAACACATACAGTTACATTGGCGGTTTGATCGGCTACATGTCTGGCGGTTCCGTAAATCACTCATACGCCACGGGTTTAGTGAGTGCAGGGAGCGGCAGCACTGATGTCGGGGGCTTGATCGGCGCGGCGTTCGGCGGCTCCGTGACCCAGACGTATGCCGTCGGCGCCGTTTCGGTCAGTGGAGGCTTTTCGACCGGCGGTCTGGTCGGCTATAACGGCGGTACGATCAGCGAAAGTTGGGCCAGCGGTGCGGTTGACGCCCCAGGTGGCACATCAGTGGGCGGGTTGGTCGGCAAGAATGCCGGTACGATTACCAAGTCCTATTGGGACACCTATTCGACTGGGCAAGCCGTTGGTGTCGGTCAGGATTTTGGAACGACCACGGCGCTTAACCCGGTCACCAGCGATCCCGCGCAGAGCGGCGCCGCGAACTATGCTTTCGGCCCCGCAGCTTACGGCAATTTCACCAGCGGCGCGTGGATTTACGACGACAACGTCACCCGCCCGATCGGTGCGTGGGAAGTGCCGACGGCGTTTTTCAACGTCGCCCGCATCGACAGCGCACACCAGGTGCAGCTGATCGATACGGCAGGCGTCGACAAGTCTTACATCGAATACCGGCTGATCCAGACGATCGACATGAGCGGCACGTCGAACAACGCCGATGTGTGGGGCGCGCCGGGCTTCCAGCCGCTTGGCGGCACCACCGCCATTCCTTTTGCCGCCGGTCTGGAAGGACAGGGCTTTGTCCTTGAAAACCTGACGATCAATTCCGCCTATGGCAATGTCGGGCTGATCCAGACGACCACCACCTCGAGCTATATTTACGATATCGGCCTGTTCAACGCCAATATCACCGCGTCGAACGCACAGAATGTCGAGGCGTTCGCGGGTGTGAGCGGCAGCGCTACCTTCAACAGCTTTGCAACCGGCACGATTACTTTGACCGGGTATTCGTCTTCCAATGCGATTACCGGCGGGCTGGTCGGGGTCAACCAGGCGGGGGGCAGTATCGGGCAATCATACGCCACTGTCACTATTGCGGGCGGCGGCCAGGCGGCGGGCGGACTTGTCGGCGACGACGAGGGCGCGATCGACCAGTCTTACGCCAATGGCCAAATCAGCGGCTCGGGTGCCAATTTCGGCGGCCTGGTCGGTACCAGCCTGAATTCACAGCGATTCTCGGTCACCAACAGCTATTGGGACACCCAGCTTTCCGGGCAGAGCCTTGGCTGCGGCAGCGTCGCGTGCAGCGGTGCGACCGGGCTGACCACTGCGCAGACAATGCAGGCGGCGAGCTTCCCGGGCCTGAGCATCGACACCACCGGCGGGCAATACCTGCCATGGCGCATGTATGAGGGGCAGACAACGCCGCTGCTCGACGGCTTCCTGACCCCGATCACTGTGCAGGCCGGCACCGGTTCGGTGGGGTACAACGCCAACTTGCAAACGGTCGGCGTCACGACCTATGGCGCGCAACTTTCACTGCTGTTCGGCACGCCCGTTGTCAGCGGATCGGCAGTCAATGCCGGGAGCTATGCCACCAATTACACCGGCGGCCTCTATTCGAACCAGCTGGGCTATGATCTCATCGCCTCGGCCACGCCCGGAACGCTGATCATCAATCCCGCGCTGTTGACCGTGACGGGTGCCAATACGACCACGTCTTACGACGCGACGGCGCACACCAATGCCGCTGCGACACTGTCGGGCGTGCAGGGTTCTGACAGCTTTACGGTGACGGGCTATGCCAGCGGCACCAACGCCGGGACGTATGCCGACACGCTGAACGTGGTCGCCAATAGCGGGACACTGCTGTCGAACTACACGCTCTCGGTCAGCCAGGGTTCGCTGACAATCAATCCGGCGCTCTTGACGCTCGCCGCAGTCAGCGACAGTCGCACCTACAACGCGACAACCGCTTCGTCGGGCGTGGTGCAAGTCAGCGGGCTCTATGGCGGCGACACTGTAAACGGGCTCACCCAGTCGTTCGACAGCCCGAACGCCGGTGCCCGCACGCTCAATGTCAACGGCGGCTACACCATCAGCGACGGCAACGGCGGCAACAACTATACCGTCAATCTGACCTCCGCGAGCGGCACAATCTCGCCGGCAGCGCTGACGCTGACGGGGGCATTCAACACCACCCAGTACGCTGCACTTGCGCAATCAAACTCGGGCGCGACGCTCGCGGGTGTGCAGGGTGCCGACAGTTTCACCGTGACCGGCTATGCCAGCGGGACCAACGTCGGGACATATGCGGACAACCTCGGGTTGGTGGCCAATGGCTCGACGCTGCTGTCGAACTACACGCTCACGGTCAATCAGGGCGCGCTGACGATCAACCCGGCGCTGCTGACTTTGGCGGCGGCCAGCGATAGCCGCTCCTACAACGCGGCCAATGCTTCGTCGGGCTCAGTGCTGGCGATTGGTCTGCGCGGCAGCGACAGCGTGACCGGGCTGACCCAGTCGTTCGACAGCCCGAATGCGGGTGCGCGCACGCTCAATGTCAATGGCGGCTACACGATCAGCGACGGCAATGGCGGCAACAACTATACCGTCAATCTGACCTCCGCGAGCGGCACGATCTCGCCGGCGACGCTGACGCTGACGGGGGCTTTCAACACCACTTCGTATAACGCGACGGCGCAAACCAATTCGGGTGCGATGCTGGCGGGTTTGCAGGGTTCTGACAGCTTTACGGTGACCGGCTATGCCAGCGGCACCAATGCCGGGACTTACGCCGATAATCTGAGCCTTGTGGCGAATGGCGGGACGCTGCTGTCGAACTACGCGCTCTCGGTCCACCAGGGCGCTCTGACGATCAATCCGGCGCTGCTGACACTGACCGCTGTGAGCGACAGCCGCACGTACGATGCAACCACCGGTTCCTCGGGCGTGGTGCAGGTCAGCGGGCTCTACGGCAGCGACAGCGTAACGGGCCTCACCCAGTCGTTTGACAGCCCCAATGCAGGGGCGCGCACGCTCAATGTCAACGCGGGCTACACGATCAGCGACGGCAATAGCGGCGGAAACTATACCGTCAGCTATGTGAGCGCGTCGGGAACAATCTCGCCTGCACCACTGTCGCTGACCGGCGTGTTTGGCACCACCACATACAACGCGACAACGCAGACCAACGCGGGCGCAATGCTCGAGGGCGTGCTGGGGTCGGACAGCTTCACCGTGACCGGTTATGCCAGTGCGAGAAACGCCGGGACATATGCCGACAACCTCGGCGTGACCGCCAATGGCGCGACACTGCTGTCGAACTACACGCTCAATGTCAGCCAAGGTTCGCTGACGATCAATCCCGCGCTCCTGACGCTCGCCGCGGTCAGCGACAGCCGCACCTACAACGCGACAACCGCTTCGTCGGGCACGGTGCAAGTGAACGGGCTCTATGGCAGCGACAGTGTGACCGGGCTGACCCAGTCGTTCGACAGCGCCAACGCCGGTGCCCGCACGCTCAATGTCAACGGCGGCTACACCATCAGCGACGGCAACGGAGGCAACAACTATACCGTCAACCTGTCCACCGCGAGCGGCACGATCTCGCCGGCCGCATTGACGCTGACGGGTGCCTTCAACGCCGCCACTTACAGCGCGGCGGCGCACAGCAATTCGGGCGCGGCACTGTCGGGCGTGCAAGGGTCGGACAGCTTTACGG
>CAITOD010000132.1 GCA_903893935.1 uncultured Sphingomonadales bacterium | reverse complement strand
CGGCGAACAGCCGCTCGCCGATCCCCACCGTCACGTCTTCGTGAAACCCGGCATGGTTGCGAAACGCGCCGAGGAACAGCTTGAGCGATTTCGATTCGACGATTGTCGCCGCCGGCGCGTAATCGATCACCAGATGCGCGAAATCGGGCTGGCCGGTCACTGGGCACAGCGACGTGAATTCGGGCGCGGCAAAGCGCGCGAGATAGAGCGCGCCCGGGCGCGGATTGGGCACATAGTCGAGCACGGCCGTTTCGGGCGAAGCGGGCAAAGCGCTCGGCTGACCAAGATGCAGGGGATTGAGTTCGGCCATCGCAAATCCTTTCGATCCTCGCTCCCATGCCGCCGCCCGGCCGCCCGGGCAAGCGCCCCGGGGTGAAACTGCCTCGACGGCACCGGTACGCCCGGTTAAGATGCGCCGGGAACATGTCGGGCAGGAGAGGCCGGAAACCCATGGAACCGCTGGTTACCACGCAATGGCTCGCCACAGAACTCGGCGCCGGCGACTTGCGCGTGGTCGATGCGACCGCGTTTCTGCCCGAACACCAGCGCGACGCGGCGCGCGAATACGAGGCATGCCATATTCCGGGCGCGGTGTTCATGAATCTCGATGATCTTGTCGACACCAGCGCGCCTTATGCCAACACATTGCCCCCGGCCGAGAAATTCGCCAGCCGGATGCAGAGCCTGGGGCTCGGCGATGGCAGCCGCGTGGTGGTCTACGACGACAGCCCGATCCATTCGTCGGCCCGCGCGTGGTTCATGTTCATGCTGTTTGGCGCGCACAACGTCGCGCTGCTCGATGGCGGCATTGCCAAATGGAAAGCCGAAGGGCGCCCCTGCGCGCAAGGCCGCGAAACGCTGCGCCATCGCCACTTCACTGTGTGGAGCGACCCCGCCCGCCTGCGCAGCAAAGCGCAAGTGCTCGCCAATATCACTACCCGCGCCGAACAGCTGGTCGACGCGCGCGGGCCCGGACGCTTCACCGGCGAAGTCCCCGAAACCCGCCCCGGGCTCGCCTCGGGCCATATCCCGGCGGCGCGCAACCTGCCTTATGCCAGCCTGTTCGCGCCCGACGGCACGTGGAAAAAGCCCGACCAGTTGCGCGCCGCCTTTGTCGCCGCCGGGATCGATCTCGACCAGCCGCTGATCGCCAGTTGCGGATCGGGCATGACCGCCAATGTCGTGCTGTTTGCCGCGCACGTGCTCGGCAAAGAAGATTTCGCGCTTTACGACGGCAGCTGGGCGGAATGGGGCGCGGACCCGGCTTTGCCGGTCGAAACCGGCGCAATGCGATAGGCCGGGCGAGACACGGGCACAGAGCCGGGATGTCGAAAAACGGTTGGCTCGACCGCTCAGCGGCGGCGGCATAAGCGGGATGCGGTGGCAGATTTGCGACCAACCCGGTTGTCTTTGCGCGCCAATCCTGCTTTTCCCCTGCGCATGAATGGCAACGACGATACCCGATACGGCCCCGGCACGCGCGTCACGCTGGCTGGGCGGACGGCGGAATGGACCGGGACACCGGGGCATCCGGGCGCGGTGGTCAATCCGCCGGTGTGGCGCGCCAGCACGCATCTCTATCCCGACATGGCGGCGCTGCGCGCGCATCCGGCCAATGCCGACGGGCAGTTCTATTACGGGCGGCGCGGCGCGCCGACGCAATGGGCGCTGGCCGAAGCGCTGACCGCGCTCGAACCGGAGGCCGCGGGCACCGTGCTCTATCCGTCGGGCGTGGCGGCGATTGCCGGCGTGATGCTGACGGTGCTGCGGCCGGGCAATGTGCTGCTGATGACCGACAACGCCTATGAGCCCAGCCGCGCGATGGGGCGCGGGCTGTTGCGCGATTTCGGGGTGGAAACGCGCTGGTTCGACCCGCTCGATCCCGCCGCCATGGCTGCGGCGATCTGCCCGCGCACGCGCGCGGTGCTGATCGAAAGCCCGGGCAGCCTGACCATGGACGTCAGCGATGTGCCGCAACTGGTCAAAATCGCGCGCGAGCACGGGCTGGTGAGCGTGATCGACAACACCTGGGCGAGCTCGCTCGGGTTTGCCGCGCTCAGCCAGGGGGTCGATATTGCGGTGATGAGCCTGACCAAACACGTCGGCGGGCATTCCGACGTGATGATGGGATCGGCCAGCGCCGGTGCCTCGTGGTACCGCAAGCTGCGCCTGCGCGCGCAAACCATGGGCACGGTGGTATCCCCCGACGATGCAGCTCTGCTGCTGCGCGGGCTGCGCACGATGGACATTCGCCTGCAGCGCACGACCGCCAGTGCGCTTGCCCTCGCGCAATGGCTGGCCGCGCGCGCGGAAGTGGCGCACGTGTTGTGCCCGATGCTGCCGGGCGCGCCGGGCCACGATCTGTGGGCGCGCGATTTCACCGGCGGCTGCGGCTTGTTCAGCTTTGTGCTCAAAGGCGGCAGCAGTGCAGCGCGCGACGCGCTGATCGATGCGCTGGCGCTGTTCGGCATCGGCTATAGCTGGGGCGGGTTCGAAAGCCTCGCCACGCCGGTCGATCCGGCGCCGATTCGCAGCGCTACAGCCTGGCCGCCTGCGGGCTGGGACCAGGCTGATCGGTTTGGCATCCGCCTCGCCGTCGGGCTGGAAGATCCCGCCGATCTGATCGCCGATCTCGAACAGGCGCTCGGCGTCTGGCGCAACGCGCGCGAGACTGCGGCATGAATTCGGCCAGCCGCCATATCAACGCGCATTTGCAGCAGATCAACGCGCAACTGCACGACTGGGTCGATACGCTCGACGACATCAGCATCGATGTCGGCAAGTACCATATTTCGCTCGCCAACGCGATCTGGATGGTGCTGGTGGTTATCGCCGCACTGGCCGGCGCGCGCGTGGCGGGCAGCCTGCTGCGGCGGCTGTTGCGCCGCATCAAGGGCCTTGATGTCACGCAAATAACGCTGGGCGACAAGCTGATCACGCTGACGGTGTGGACTTTCGCATTTTTCGCCACGGTCGACACGCTGGGGATCAGCCTGACCGCATTCACGGTGTTTTCGGGCGCGCTAGGGCTTGCGGTCGGTTTCGGCTTGCAGACCACCGCGGGCAACATGATTGCCGGGATCATCCTGCTGCTCGACCGCTCGATCAAACCGGGCGACGTGATTGCGGTGACCAGCGGCAGCACCACAACAATGGGCGTGGTCAACCGGATCGGGCTGCGCGCGATTTCGGTCAGCACGCTGGACAATCGCGAATACCTGATTCCCAACCAGAACCTGATGACCAGCCAGGTCGAAAACTGGTCGTATTCGTCGCGCATCGTGGCGGTGTCGATCCCGATCAGCGTGGCCTATGGCAGCGATATCGACCTGGTCGAAGACCTGCTGCTCGAAGCCGCTGCAGCCGTGCCGCGTGCGCTGGCCGATCCGCCGCCTTATGTGCTGCTCTCGTCGCTCGGCCCCAGTGCCATCGAAATGTCGGTCGGCTGCTGGATCATCGACCCCGAAAACGGCATCGGCGCGATCCGGTCCGAAGTGCTCAAGAACGCCTGGCACTTGTTCCGCGAACGCGGCGTGGAAATCCCCTATCCGCAGCAGGATGTGCACTTGCGCGATTCGGACGGGATCAGGCGGCTGGCGCAATCGCTGCTGGGGCGTGAAGGTGGTGCGGACGGTGGGGTTGAGGGAGTGTAAGCCCTCCTCCCCAGCCCCGCCCGCTCCCTCACCCTGTCCGCACCCTCACCCCGTCCGCTCCCTTACCCCGCGTCCGCTCCCTTACCCCGCGTCCGTTCGTGCTGAGCCTGTCGAGCCGAAGGCCAGCGAAGCTAAACACGCGCGCAAGCATTCGCCCCAATTCCGAATTTAGGCACAGGGTCAAAGGTCGCGCGCGTGCTTCGACAGGCTCAGCACGAACGGGGGTGCGGGGAGTTTTGTGTGCCTGATCGGAGCGGTTCCTGGCAGCGTTTGCGCCGGTCGCGCCCGCCGCTAAAGCTGGTCTAGCGGGGCTGCAACACATTCTCGCTGGCGAGTGGCGGGGACAATCACCAAGTGCGCGGCATGGAAATGCGCCCTGCCCCAAAGCCCGCCGACCCGATCGGCACTGTTCACCTCGTCGGCGCCGGCCCGGGCGATCCCGAGCTGTTGACGCTGCGCGCGGCGCGGCTGATCGCGGCGGCGCGGCTGATTGTGCACGACGGGCTGGTCGATCCGGCGATTTTGGCCATGGCGCCGGCCGATGCGCGGCTGATTTCAGTCGCCAAAAGCCGGTCGCGCCACACCATGCCGCAAGACGCGATCAACGCGCTGCTGGTGCGCGAAGCGCTGGCGGGCAACGATGTGGTGCGGCTGAAAGGCGGCGATCCGTTCGTGTTCGGGCGTGGCGGCGAAGAGGCCGAGGCGTGCCGCGCGGCCGGGGTGCCGGTCGCAGTGGTGCCGGGGATCAGCGCGGCGCTGGGTGCTGCCGCTGCGGCGGGGATTGCGCTCACGCATCGCGATGCAGCCTCGACCGTGTCGTTCGTCGCCGGCCAATGCAAAGGGCTCGCCGATCAGGACTGGACCGGGCTCGCCGGCCATGGCCGCACGCTGGTGATCTACATGGGCCTCGCAACGGCGGCTGCGATCACCGACAAGCTGATCGCCGATGGCCTGTCGCCGGCGATGCCCGTGGCGGTGATCGAAAACGCCACCCGGCCGGGCATGCGCGTGCTGCGCGGCGTGCTCGCGGGGCTCGACCGGATCGTTGCCGATCATGCGGTCAAAAGCCCGGCGCTCATTGTCATTGGCGAAGTGGCTGCGCGCGCCGACGCCAGCGAGCTGGCCTTTATTGCGGAGACCGTGCGGTGAGCGTCGAAAAAATCAAAATCCTGACCGGCAACGATCTGCTGGTGGGCGATGTGATCTGGTGGACCGGCAGCGGCTGGTCGCGCCACGTCGATCACGCGGCACCGCTGGCCGATGATGCCGGTGCGCTGATCGCCGCCGAAGAAGCTGCGCGCAGCGTGGTCAGCGCCTATGTCGTCGACGCGACGCGCGAGCATGGCAAAGTGCGCCCCAACCATATCAAGGAGCGGATGCGCGCGCTCGGGCCGACCGTGCGCCTCGACTTGTCGCTCCGCCCCGACGACCCTGCCGCCGCCGCCTGGATTGCCTGATTTTACGCGAAAGATCCCCCGATGTACCAGTACGATACCCATGATCAGGCGATGGTCGACGCGCGCGTCGCCGAATTCTCCGACCAGGTGGCGCGGCGGCTGTCGGGCACGCTGAGCGAAGAGCAGTTCCGGCCGCTGCGGCTCAAGAACGGGCTCTATCTGCAATTGCACGCCTATATGCTGCGCGTGGCGATCCCTTATGGCACGCTGTCGTCGCGCCAGTTGCGCACGCTGGGCGATATCGCCGATCGCTATGATCGCGGCTATGGCCATTTCACCACGCGGCAGAACATCCAGTACAACTGGATCAGGCTGGAAGACGCACCCGCCATTCTTGCCGATCTGGCCGCTGTCGGCATGCACGCAATCCAGACCAGCGGCAATTGCATCCGCAACACCACCGCCGACCATTTTGCCGGAGCGGCGCCGGACGAAGTGGCCGACCCGCGCCCTTATGCCGAATTGCTGCGGCAATGGTCGACGTTTCACCCCGAATTCGATTACCTGCCGCGCAAGTTCAAAGTCGCGATCATCGGCAGCGAGACCGATCGCGCGGCGATGAAGCTGCACGACATCGGCATCCAGGTGATCCGCAACGACGCGGGCGAAGAGGGCCTGCGCGTTCATGTGGGCGGCGGCATGGGCCGCACGCCGATGATCGCGCCGGTGATCCGCGAATTCCTGCCGCCGCTGCAGATGATCAGCTATCTCGAAGCGTGCCTGCGCGTCTACAACCGCTATGGCCGGCGCGACAACAAGTACAAGGCGCGGATCAAGATCCTCGTCCACGAAATCGGCGCCGACGAATACCGCCGCCAGGTCGAGGAAGAATTCGCGCATATCCTGACGCTGGGGCTCGAGCCGCCGCCGGCCGAATTCGCACGCATCGCCGCGCAATTCGCCGACCCGGCGTTCGACCCGCAGGCGCCGGAAGCGATCGATCGCTCCGACCCCGATTTCGCGCTGTGGGTCGATCAGAACGTGCATCCGCACAAGGCTGCGGGCTATGGCATTGTCACCGTGAGCCTCAAGCCCACCGGCGGCATTCCGGGCGACGCCAGCGCCGACCAGATCCGCCTGGTCGCCGATCTTGCACGCGACTACAGCTTTGACGAAGTGCGCGTGACGCATGCGCAAAACCTCGTGCTGCCGCATGTCCGGCGCGCAGATCTCCATGCGCTCTGGCAGCGGCTCGATGCAGCAGGCCTCGCCAATGCCAATCTCGATCTGATCAGCGATATCATCGCCTGCCCGGGGCTCGATTATTGCAGCCTCGCCAACGCGCGGTCGATCCCGCTGGCGCAGAAGATTTCGCAGCGGTTCGCCGATCCGGCACGCCAGCGCGATCTGGGCGAGCTGAAGCTCAAGATTTCGGGCTGCATCAACGCCTGCGGGCATCATCACGCCGGGCACATCGGCGTGCTGGGGGTCGATCGCAAAGGCGTCGAAAACTACCAGTTGCTGTTTGGCGGGTCCGAAGGCGCCGACACCTCGCTTGCCACGATCATCGGCCCTGGGTTCAGCGAAGACGGCATTGTCGATGCCATCGAAACCGCCACCGGTGTCTACCTCGCGCATCGGAGCGAAGGCGAACGCTTTATCGATACCTATCGCCGCATCGGCACCGCACCGTTCAAGGAAGCCATTTATGGATGACACACTGATCCGGCTGCGCGACGACGCGGCGAGCGCGGCACCGGTGCTGGCCTTTGCCGAGCTGGCCGAAACCACCAATGCGGCTGCCGTGCGCCTGTCGCCGGGCGACGATGCGCGCGCGCTGCTGCCCCTGCTCGGCCAGCTCGAACTGGTCGAAGTGGAATTTCCCGGTTTCAACGACGGCCGCGGCTATTCGGCGGCGCGGATCTTGCGCGAACATGGCTATGCCGGCGAATTGCGCGCGGTGGGCCAGGTGCTGGTCGACCAGATCAGCCATTACCACCGCTGCGGGTTCGACGCATTCCGGCCCGACCAGCCGATCGCGCGCGCAGCGATCGACAAGGCGATCGCCACCTGGCCCGAAGTCTATCAGCGCACCGTCGATGGCCGCGCGCCGATCTGGGCGCTGCGGCATGGCTGATCCTGCCCGGACTGCCACCCCTCAGGCCGCGTCTGCGCGGCATATCGATCGCATCGCAACCGGCCCGCGGTTCAGCGATGCCGACGCGATCCGGCTCAACAACCTGTTTCGCGGAGCAGACACGCGCGACATGCTGCGCGCGGTGATCCGCGACGGCCTGGCTGGCGATCTCGCGGTGGTGTCGAGCTTTGGCGCCGAAAGCGCGGTGCTGCTGCACCTCGTCGCCGAAGTCGATCCGGGCGTGCCGGTGCTGTTTCTCGACACGCTGAAACATTTCGACGAAACGCTTGCCTATCGCGACACGCTGGTGGCGCGACTGGGGCTGACCGATCTGCGCGTGCTGACGCCTGATGCCGATCTGCTCGCCAGCAAGGACGACAAAGGCCTGCGCTGGTCGTGGGACCCCGACGGGTGCTGCGCGATCCGCAAAGTGGCGCCGCTGGCGCGCGCGATGGCCGGGTTCGACGGCTCGATCACCGGGCGCAAGGGGTTTCAGTCGCGCACCCGCGCCGGGCTGCCGCGCTTTGAAATCGATCACAGCGATGGCGAAGGCCGGCTGAAAATCAATCCGCTCGCCAATTGGAGCCACGACCAGATCGAGGCGTGGTTCACCGCCCACGATCTGCCGCGCCACCCGCTTGTCGCGCACGGCTTTCCGTCGATCGGCTGCGCGCCCTGCACCAGCAGAGTGGCGCCGGGCGAAGACCCGCGCTCGGGCCGCTGGAAAGGCTGGGACAAGACCGAATGCGGCAT
>CAITOD010000131.1 GCA_903893935.1 uncultured Sphingomonadales bacterium | reverse complement strand
GTCAGCGCTTGTGCCAAAGGCGACAGCAGGTAATCGAGCGCGCTGCGTGGATAAAGCACCACTTGCGCCGGGACCGGGGTGCCCGCGCGGATTGGCTGGGCGAGACTGGCGGCCTTTTCCAATCGGGCGAGCGCGCCCGGTTCGATCCGCAGCCGCGCCTTGTAATAAGGTCGGCCGGTGCGCTCGTCGACCGCGCTGGTGGCCGAGATCTGCGTGAGCACCGCGTCCAGTTGCGGCAGGTTGCGGCCCGACACGCCGGCAATCTGCACTTCCGCGCGTTTGCCCGGGCTGATCCAGTTGATATCCGACGGGGCAATCTGCGCCTCGATTTCAGTGGCGCGATCGTCTGGCACAATTTCCATCAGTTTCTGGCCGGGAGCGGCGACCGAACCCGGGGTCAACACGGTGAGGTTCATCACCGTGCCATCGATTGCCGAAACGATCCGGCTGCGGTTGAGCGCTTCCTTTGCGGCATGCCATTGCGGCAGCACCGCCTGGTAATCGCTTTGCGCGTTGCGCAGATCTTCGGCGCGGCGCTCCACGCGCGCTTCATGCGCGCGCAGCAGGTTCAGCCGCGCTTCACCTTTCGATGCCTCGAGCCGGGCCATTTCCGAGCGCAACGAGCCGACTTCGCCCGCCAGCGCCGCGTGCGAGCGCCGCAGCGCCAGCACGCGCGACAGCGGCGCATAGCCTTTGTCGGCCAGTTGCTGGACCTGATCCAGTTCACGGTCGTTCAGCGCGATCTGGTGGTCGTTGGATGCGGCCCGCAGCGAATTGCCGTCGATCTGCGCGCCGATCTGGCTGATCTGGCTGCCGACGAGCGCGCCTTCGGTCCGTTCAATGCGGAGGTCGGCCAGCAGCCCGCTGCGCGCGAGCGCCATGGCGCGATCGGCCTCGATGCGGTCAGACCCTTCCAGCGAAGCGAATTCGGGCGGGTTTTCCACGACATCGGTGCCGCGTTGCAGTGCTTCCAGCCGCGCGATTTCGGCACGCAGCCCGATCGCGCGCACCGCCAGCGCACGTTCCTGCGCAAAGGCCGAGGCGCTGGCGAACTGGACCAGCAATTGCCCTTTGCGGACGTGCTGGCCTTCGCGAACCGGCAACTGCGCGACGGAGCCGCCTTCCTGGCTCTGCAAGATCTGGCGGTCATCGGTGCTGCGGATATAGCCGAACGCCGGAACCGACGCCGCGAGCGGCGCACAGGCTGCCCAAATCAGCGCGGCGCCCAGAATGCCGCCGCCGACGCCAAGACCCAGGCGGATTTCGAAGGCCAGATCGCGGGCAAAGCTGCGATCGGTCGGCGCGACCCCGAGCAATGGAGGCAGGAATGCGGAATTGGTCATGACAGATCCTGGCTGACGGATGCGCTGATTACCTGGTTGGCCGAACGCACGGCTTCGCCGGGCGGAACCACCCGGCCATCGCGCAGCATCATGACTTTCGATGCGGCCCCGACGATCGCCCGGTCATGGCTCGAGAAGATCGTCGTCACGCCGTCGCGGCGATTGGCCTGGATCAGCGCCAGCAACGCAGCCTTGCCTTCGGTATCGAGGTGCGCGCAAGGTTCATCAAGCACCATCACCCGCGGATTGCCATAGCAGGCGCGGGCGAGGCACACGCGTTGCGCCTGGCCACCCGAAAGGCCGATGCCATCATGACCCAGCATCGTGTCATAGCCCGCGGGAAGGCGCAGGATCATCTCGTGCGCCCCGGCCCGCATCGCTGCGGCAATGACATCGGCATCGCAGGCGGTACCGCCGGCCGCCAGCACCGGATCGAACCGGGCAATGTTGTCCTTGACGGTCCCGGCGAAAATCACATGATCCTGCGGCAAGTAGCCGATCTGGCGTGCAAGCGTTTCAGGTTCCCAGTCGGTCAGCGCCGCGCCATCATAGCGCACGGTGCCGCTGGCTGCCGGCAGGACACCCACCAGTGCTCTCAGCAAAGTCGATTTGCCGGCGCCCGACAGGCCGATCAATGCCAGCGCATCGCCCGGTTCGACCGCAAAAGTCACATCGCGCAACACGATACGCCGGTCATCGGGCGTCGAAATGTGCAATTGTTCGGCGCTTACAGCCCCGCGCAGCGGCGGCAAGCTGGTGTAGACGCGCCGGTCGCTGCTGCGAAGAACGGTCTCGAGCGCCGCCAGCGCGGTCTGCGCACGGATAATTCCGCGCCACGACCCGACCAGCAGTTCGATCGGCGCCAGCGCGCGCCCCAGCAGCAGCATCGCCACCGTGATGGCGCCGGCCGAAAGCGAACCCTGCACGGCCAGGAATGCTGCAAGCGCCAGCGCAATCGATTGGGCCGACAGGCGTACATATCGTGCGAGCCCGCTGTGCGCAGCGGCTGTAAAGCTTGCCTGCGCGAGTGCCGCCTCGCCATCGGCGCGCAGATTGCGGATCGCCGCCTGCATCGTCCGGACCATACCGAGCGCACGCACTTCGAGCGCGAAACTGGCGATGTGCATCTGCCGGGCATTGGCTCTGGCCGAAGCTTCGGTCGACGCCTGATAGAGCGGGTGGACCGCCCGTTCATTGGTCCAGGCAAGCACCGTGATTCCGATCGACAGCACCAGCGTGAACGCCCCAATCCAGACGTTGAGCAAAGTTGCCGCGATGATATAGATCGGAATCCACGGCGCATCGAACAACGCGATGATTGCCCCGCCGGAAAGCGTCGAACGGATCGTTTCCAGCTCGCGAAATACCGTCAGCCGCTGCGTCCGCGTCAGCGACCGTTGCGACAGCACGGTGTCGAGCAGGGGCCCGAGCAGATCGTCGCTGACGCGCGCGGCCGCTTTCAGCAGAATCCGGGTGCGCAACCAGTCAAACATCGACAGAAGCGCAAGGCCGGCCATTGCGATCCCGACCAGCAGCGCGAGAGTCAGCATGCTCCCCGTCGGCACCACACGGTCATAGACCTGCAACATGAACAGACTGGGAATGAGATAGAGCAGATTGATGATACCGCTGAGCCACGCAGCCAGCACGACATAAGGCCGGTAGCGGCGCAACAGATCTCGCCGCAAAGTCATGCCGGAGTTGATCGAGGTCACGGACTTCATTCCCCTTGTTTCACCCATCTTGCTAAAGTCTGATGGTTGAAATGGCGTTAATCCGCCCGATTTGCGAGGCGATGCCCGGCGTTATGCGTATTGCGGGTGCGGAATGATTTTTCCGGCCCGTCGGCCGTTGGCCGGGGCAAAGCGGTTGACCGTATTAATGTCACGATTCGGCGCCATCGGGGTTCGGACCGGCCACGCCATGGGATTGCGCAATGGCATCGCGAAAGCGCGCAAATTCGCGCAAAACCCCGCCTGGCCGAGCCACTGCAAGGCCTGCGAGGAGAGATGGTTGCCCGCAATTCGACCCGATTTGAAACACCCCCGCCTACAAAGACAGGCATCTTTGGTTTAGCGAATCGTGAACTTCGATTATGCTGCTACGCGGCAAAAGGGATCAGTCGCGGGGGCGTCCGTCACAACGGCGCGGCTTTCGTCAGATTTCTGTCAGATTTGGAACTTGTTGCGGTTACCGGGTTATGCCTTTCCGTTCAGACCCCGGCGACTTTGGCAATCGTCATCACAGTGAGATGACGGCGGCCGATGAAGTTGGGCGTGCTGACCGAGTCGACGCGTATCTGCTTCGAGAACCGTACCCGGCGCCCGGGCCGGGTACTTCTGTTTGGAATTCCTTGGTGTGGAGTAGCGGACAGTGACCGATATGGACAACGTCACCCGTTCTTTGGCTTCCGCACTCGATCTCGCGGAGTTTGAGATCCCGGTGAATGAACGCCTGCTGAGCGCAGAAAGCGAAGCCCGCCTGATCCGCATCGCCGACATCATCATCGCGTCACTGGCGCTCGTCTGCTTCCTTCCGCTTATGCTGTTTATCGCGTTGGCGATCTTTGTCACCGATCCCGGTCCGATCATGTTCGTGCATCGCCGCATCGGCAAAGGTGGCAAGACGTTCGGGTGCATCAAGTTCAGGACCATGGTTTGCAATGCCGACGAGCGGCTGCAAGAATTGCTCAAGACCTGCCCGCAGTCGCGCATTCAATGGCAGCGCGACCACAAACTCGTAAACGACCCGCGGATCATTTCGATCGGTGCGTTCCTGCGCAAGAGCAGCCTCGATGAGCTTCCCCAGCTGTTCAACGTGCTGCGCGGCGAGATGAGCCTGGTCGGGCCGCGGCCGATCGTTGCGGCTGAAATTCCCCGCTATGGCCGCTATTTCATTCACTATTGCAGCATGAAGCCGGGGATTACCGGGCTTTGGCAGGTGAGCGGTCGCAACGCGACAACCTATCAACGCCGCGTTGCGCTTGACACGGTGTTCAGTCAGACTTTCTGCCTCAAGATCTATCTGAAGATTCTGTTCGCGACGATCCCGGTGATTGTGCTCGCCAAAGGGGCCCGATAGGTCTCGCGCGCTGCTGATTTTTCCCGGGTCTGGTCGATGCGAAATGCGCCTAGCGTGCTGCAAGTCGATCCGTCGCTGTTTACCGCCCCCTATGATGCGGCACTGACCGCAGGACTGGCTGCTGCAGGGGTGCGTGTGGCCTGGGCGACCAGAGGCCTGCGCCGGCAGGAAGAAGCCGACCTCCCCCCCGGCGAGCCCTCGCTGACCTGCTATCGGCTGAGCGACGGACGCAACCGCCGCACCGGTCTGGTCGGCCGCGTGATAAAGGGCTGCGAACATTTGCTCGATTTGCGCCGGATCGAGCGACTGGCGCTGAGCGGCGGCTTCGATCTGGTCCATTTCCAGTGGGCGATCATGCCGATGTTCGACATTGCTGCAATGCAGCGCATCCGACGCGAACGGCCCGTGGTGCTGACCGTGCACGATGTCACGCCGTTCAACGGGGCGGGCGTCAGCGCGCTGCAGCGGCGCGGGTTCGACCGTTTGTTCGCCGCAGCCGATCATCTGATCGTCCATACCGAAGGCGCGCGGGCCAGCCTGATCGCGCGCGGCGCGCGCACCGATGCAATCAGTGTGATTGCCCATGGCCCGCTCGCGCTGCGCCGCTTGCCGCAAGCATCGGCCAGCCGCCAGTCCGATCGCTGGCGTGTCGTGCTGTTCGGCCGCCTTCAAAGCTACAAGGGCATCGATGTGCTGATCGAGGCGCTCGGGCTGTTGTCCGGCACGGATCGTCAGCGCCTTGAAGTGATTGTCGCGGGCGATCCGCTGTTCGATATCGCCCCGCTGGTGCAACGTGCCGAGGCCTTGGGCCTGGGCGCGCCGCTGCTGCAGATGATACCCAGGCGGCTCGACGAACAGGCCATGGCCGACTTGCTCGGGAGTGCCGACAGCTTTGTATTCCCTTATCGCGCCATCGAGGCGAGCGGCGTGCTGTTTCTGGTCAGCGGCCTCAATCGCTGGCTGATTGCCAGCAATCTTGGCGCCTTTGCCGACGTGATCGGGCATGATGACACACTCGGCTGTCTGGTCGAACCCGGCAATCCGGCGGAGCTTGCGACGGCGCTGATCGACAGCATTGGCCGGGTTCCGGCGCGGAGCGCAGAAATGTCGGGCTGGGACCAGATCGGCGAGCAGACTTTGGCACTTTACCGCAAAGTTCTGGCGCGACATGGCCGCCCGGCCTAGAAAACCGGGGTGCGGAAAACCGGGGTGCGGAAAACCGGGCGTGGCGCCCGGCCCTTGCACGCCGTGAGCAAGAGCGACAAGTCCTTAAATTTGGTTGGTTTTCCTTCACGGACAGGATACGATGCCCAGAGCCGCCCATCGCGTGAAACTGGTATTGCTGATCGCCGGTGCGCTTGGCGTCGGTGCATTTGCGCTGGCCCCCGGCAAACAGCGCGCATCCATCGCGACAGGCCCGGCTGACCCGGCGATTGCGCCCCTGCTTGCAACGAACCCCGAATGGGCCGACGAATTCGTTGATCGGCCCGAGCCGCCCGAATGGGTGCGCGGCTATGAACCGGTGGCCAATGCGATCGGCAATCGTCTCCTTTATGGCAATCACGAAGTCGAGGTCTATATCGACCAGACCTATTTCGGTCGCGACCTCCTGTCATGGCACCAGCATGAAATAAAGCTTGGCGCGCAACGGATGACCCCGGCCGACCGGGCGCGGGTTGACGCGCTGATTGCGCGCGAACAGCCGAATGCAGCGGTTATCGCCGCCTTGCAACGGGCCGGTTGGGTATCGACTTTGCTGCGCAGCCGGAAGTCCATCCTCTACGGATATATCGAGACACGGCTGCGCTGGGACGGCAATTCCAGCGGCTGGCCGGCGTTCTGGCTGCTTCCGGTCAAGCGCGGCTGGCCGCCGGAAATTGATATTCTCGAAATTCCCGGTGACGGTATCGCGCATCAGACGCTCCACACCCAGCCGCATGATCCGCCGCCGCATCCGGGTGTCAAAACTCCCATTACGCTGGGTTTCCATACGTATGGTGTGCTCTGGCAGCCCGACTGGATCAGCTTCTATGTCGATCGCAAACGGACCGCCTGCTTTGCGACACCGTCCGACATGCACCAGGCAATGTATCCAATCCTCAATCTGGCCGTGGGTGGCTGGGCGCATGCACCCGATAGCAGCACCGCCTCGCCAATGACGATGGACGTCAACTATGTGCGGTGGTGGTCCCTGCCGACGGCCGGGCGCAACGGGTTCGGCGCCGATGGCAACCTGCCGCCGGCAGATTGCAAGCCAGTGCCGGCAAAGTAGCCCCGAGACATCCGCTTCTGCCGGGCCGGACGGATCAATTTGGCCCGTTGCGGGTCGAAGCTCTCGGGAACGCGCACTTGCCTTGAGCGCTAACATGTTGTTGTGAATGCGGCCGTGGTCGCGGCCATGTCACGAGTGCCCCGCGCGGGTGTCCAGGAGAAGTTCGTGCGACAACGTCATGTGGTGGGTCGGCCCTATATCCCCGCGGTCGATGGATTGCGCGCTGTTGCCGTGCTTTCGGTCATCCTGTATCATCTCGACCACGGGCTCCTTCCCGGCGGCTTTATTGGCGTCGATATCTTTTTCGTGATTTCCGGTTTCGTTGTCACCGGATCGATGACGCGCGATCATGCCTTGAACCTGCCGGCTTTTCTCGCCGCGTTCTATGCACGGCGGTTTCGTCGCATCGTTCCTGCGCTGGTCGTCTGCCTGCTTGGCACATTTCTGCTGTCGACGCTGCTGGTCCCGGCGTCGTGGGTCAGCACCACGTCTACCGACACCGGTCTGGCGGCCTTCTTCGGGGCGAGCAACTTTGTGCTGGTCCACGCGGCGGGCTATTTCGCGCCAAGATCAGAATTGAACCCCTTTACGCACACGTGGTCACTGGCGGTGGAGGAACAGTTCTATCTCTTGTTTCCGCTGCTGATCTACCCGGCCATTCATGCCCAAAACCGCAGGATCGCAGATGGATGCAAGCTGCTGGTGCTCGCTCTCACCGCGCTGTCGCTTGTTCACTGCGCGATGGTGAGCGTCGGGCATCCCCGCTATGCCTATTTCATGCTGCCAAGCCGGTTCTGGGAACTGGGCGTGGGCGCAAGTATCAACTTCATCGATGAACGCCACCGTGAAACGATCATCGCATGGCTTACGCCATTGCGGAGCGCTTTGCTGGGTCTTGCCGGCATTGCCATATCGATGGTCTGGGCCGAACCGGTGCATTTTCCGTTTCCCTGGGCGATCCCGGGCGTGTTTGGCACCGGCTTTCTGATATTCGCAGTGACCAGCGATCGCGATCTGCCCTGGCTGCTGAAACCGCTGGCCACGCGGGTTGCCGTCAACATCGGCTTGTTGTCCTATTCGCTTTATCTGTGGCACTGGCCGATTTTCACCCTGATGCGGTGGACGTGCGGACTGGGTTCGCTGACCACTGATATCGCCGCTGTCGCGGCCACGTTCGTTGCTGCTGCGGCATCATATGCCTATGTCGAAGTGCCGGCGCAGCAGTTCGCCGGGAACCGCCTGGGAGCCAACCGGTCGGTGGTCTTCGCAGGGTTGGCGTCGATCACGATGGCTGCCGCGATCGCCTGGGGGGTCGCCGGTCTGAACACGACGATCAGCCTCACCAAAGCCATGCGCAATTATGCCGAATGGTATCCTGAAAGCGATCCGGTTGCGGCCGGCGCCGGACCGTGCAGCGTGACGGTTACACGCCACGGCGCCTTTCATCTTTCGATCGTGCCCACGCCGTGCCCCGGCGCAGCGCCGAACCCGGGTCGCATGTATGTGCTCGGCGATTCGCACGCGATCTCCTACCAGCACTTGTTCGAAAACGTAGCGCGAGAGCGCCATGTCGATGTCGAATTGATGGCCAAGGGCGGTTGCCCCGTCGCCGGGCTGCTGCAACCTGACGAGGCGGACTGGCCCGATTGCCAGATGGTCCGGAGCACACACCTGGCAGACGTGATGGCCGAGGCAAAGCCCGGCGACGCCATCGTGCTGACTTCGCTGCGGCTGGCAAAGCTGTTCGACCCCAATGACGACGAGAATATGCGTCAGGCGACCAGTGCGGCGACCGACCATCGTATTGTCGTCAATGCCATTGCGTTTGACGAGGCGAAGATGCTGGTCGAACGTCTTGCCCGAACCGGCGCGCAGATCATCTTTGAATTGCCGCCACCGGTGATGGCCGCCCCGGTGTTTCGCTGCGTCGATGTGTTCAATCGCGCCAATCCTGATTGCGCCGGCGGACTGACAGTTCCGCGCGCGACCTTGTTGCGCTATCGTGCGCCCATTGTCGATGCGATCGGGCAGATCGGCGAGGGCCACGCCAACGTCACAGTGTGGGACCCGTTTCCGGTCCTTTGCCCCGGCGCCATCTGCCCGGCGATGCAGGGTGAACATCCGCTGTTGTTCGACGACAATCACATCAGCAGTTATGGCAACAGCCTGGTGACGCCGTCATTTCTGAGGGTTTACGATGCTGCCATGGCGACGCGGCGCTCACCCGGGACTGCGGCATCGCTTTAGAGCGTGATGGCATTTGATTGACTCGATAGGGGATTCCCAAGTTGAAAGTTTTCTGATTCAAGCTGAGTGCTGGGATTGGAGGCCAGCGCGGCATGGTCAGACCCTATTCGATGGATTTGCGTGAGCGCGTTCTTTTG
>CAITOD010000130.1 GCA_903893935.1 uncultured Sphingomonadales bacterium | reverse complement strand
GCATGCTGCCCTTTGCCTGATAATACCCGGTGTTGTGCATCGCGAACGCGGCCGGGGGGGGTGATCGCCGGCCTTGCGCACCATCGCAGCGGCGCGTGAAATCATGGTAAGCCCATGCTACGGGACAGCCCCTAGAGCCTGATGCGATAAGGAAAAATCGCATCATGCTCCGGACACCGCGGTCCTGTCCGGGTTGTGCGGCGTACCGCGGCGCTTATAGCAGTGCTGCGAAGCACCTTCAGCGAATGGACCCATGCTATGCTGCAAATCCTGGCGGCTGCCCTTTCGGCCCTCGCCGCCGATCCGAACGCGATGGATGAGCCGGGCCGCGATCCGCTCGGCCCCGCCCAGTCGGGCATGGTGCAATGCATCGAGCCCGATACGGCAACGCACACCTGCCGGTCGATGGCGGCCTATCGGCGGGGCGGCGATGGCGGCTGGATCAAGACCGCGACCATCCTGCCCGATCCGGCGCAGCCGCTGGTGCTCGATATCGACACCCCCGTGGTGGAGCGCGACGGCGCGGTCTGTGGCACGTTCCGGCTCGCGCAAGTGCTGGCGGCAAAATTGCGCTTCTTCGACCGGCCGGTGCCCGCGCAGGGCGCCATGCCCGTGCTTGGCCAGGTTGCCAATGCGCTTGCGCCGGTGTTCGATCACGAATTGTGCACGCGCTATGTTGTTGTGCCCGGCGGTCTGGTGGCGCGCGCGACGCTGGCGGGTGTGGCAACAACAATACCCGACCAGCGGGTGATCTGGGTGCGCAGCGATGCCGGATTTCATGTGCAACCGCAAAATCAGGCCGGCAACGGGCGGTGAACATGGCGCAACAGGCTGTCACGCAATTTTCCAATTTGGTCGCGAAACGCTTCGAGCCGCCCGCGCCATGCGTTAGAGGGTGCCAGCCATTTTGGAACGAGGCCCATGGACATCACGATTGAACCGTTAACGCCTGCGATCGGCGCGCTTGTTTCTGGCGTTGATCTTGCCGAGCCGATCGACGCGGCGACCCGCGCCACGATCGAAGCGGCCTTGCTCGACCGCCAGGTGCTGTTGTTGCGCGACCAGACTTTGACCGAGCAGCAGCAGCGCGATTTTGCGGCCGGGTTCGGCCCGCTGCATATCCACCCGATCTATCCGCGATCGTCGCAAGTGCCCGAAATCATGCTGCTCGACACCGCGCTCAACGATCTGCGCGACAACGCGCTGTGGCACAGCGATGTCAGCTTTCTCGAGACTCCGTCGCTCGGTGCGGTGCTGCTCGCCAGGAAGATCCCCGAACTGGGCGGCGACACGCTGTGGGCGAGCGCCACCGCAGCCTATGACGCTTTGCCCGAAACGCTCAAAGTCTATCTCGCCACATTGCGCGCGACGCACGATCTGGCCAAATCGTTCCCCGCCGAACGCTTCGAGGCCGCCGAGCTCGAAGCGGCCAAGCGCAACAACCCGCCGGTGGTCCACCCGGTGATCCGCACGCATCCGGTCACCGGCAAAAAGGCGATCTTTGTCAGCGAAGGGTTTACCACCGGCATCGTCGGCATGGAGCCCACGTTGGCCGAGCCTTTGCTCGCGATGCTCTATGCGCATGTCACCCGGCCCAAATTCACGATGCGGTGGAAATGGCGCGTGGGCGACGTGGCGATCTGGGACAACCGCGTAACGCAGCATTACGCGACCTATGACTATGGCAATGCGCACCGCGTGATGAACCGCGCGACGATCATGGGCGACAAGCCGTTCTGATCTGACGGCAGACAGGATTTGAGGGCAGAGGCGCGGCCATCGATTTCCCGCAAATCTGCCCCGCTCCATCGCAAATTAACCATTGCTGCAGCAGCGCTTCCGCCACGGTTCAGGTTGCCGGGACTATTGCTTCTTCATGACAACGACTCGCTGCCGGGCTTTAACAAGCACCCCCCGGCAACGGCGACAAGGAGGCCAGTCATGAAGACCATCTTCAAGAACGCCGTGCTCGGCACTGCCCTTGCTGCAACCGCGGCAATCGCCATGCTGGCAGCGGCCACACCCGCGCAAGCCCGCCCCTGGGGCTATTATCATGGCGGCGGCGGCCCGGGCGTCGCGGTAGCGGCAGGCCTGATCGGGCTCGCCGCAGGCGTTGCGATCGCTTCGGACCACGGCCCTTCTGTGGCGCCGGCACCGGTCGGCTACTAT
>CAITOD010000129.1 GCA_903893935.1 uncultured Sphingomonadales bacterium | reverse complement strand
GTACCAGATCCCCTATCCTGCTACTTATACCGCCGATTCCTTCACCAGCTTCGCAGGGGCCGGCCACAATGGCGGGGATGGACGGTACGGCGGTGACAAGAACTGGAACACCCGGCTCAAGCTGAAATACACCGGCGCAAGCGGTTTCAAGGCGGTGCTGGAATTCGACTACACCCATGTGAATCAGGAATCGACCGCGAGCACCCTGCTCGGAACCGACACAGGTGCTGCCAGCCTGTCGTCGCTCTACAACCTTTGCATCAACAACACCGAAGCGTTTGCAACCAGCATCGGTCTTGGTGGCGTATGCGGACCGCGTGGTGGCGTGAACGGCTATAATACGCTGCCGGGGCTCGCCGGCCAGGCGGCCAATGGCTATCTGAGCTACGGCAACCAGTTCATCACCGGCAACAAGGACACGACCTATGCGACCGGGCAGAACTATTCGCAAGTCGAGCAGCTCGGCGTCGGTCTGACGCTCGAGCAGCCGATCGGCACTGCCACGCTGAAGTCGATATCGTCTTTCCGCAAAGTCGATCTCAACGCCGGCACCAACCAGGATGGTTCGCCACTGAATATCCTGATGGTCGATTTTACGGTGTTCCAGCACCAGTGGAGCCAGGAACTGCAACTGACCGGCAAGGCGTTTGACGACAAGCTGAATTATGTCTTTGGGGGATATTTCTTTAACGAAACCGGGAACCTGCACGATTACGTCAATTTTGACGATGGCATCCTGCAAGTCGACGGCCCTGGCCGGATCAACACTGTTGCGCTGGCAACTTATTCGCAACTTGATTACAAGTTCAGCGACCTGATCAGTGTAACGGCCGGTGCGCGTTATACTCACGAGCACAAGAACTATTACGGCGGTCAGGCTGACGACAACGGGCTTAGCTACAAGCTTGCCGGTCTTGCGCCCAATGCTGCCGATGCGGCGATCCTCGGCTTCCCGTACAACAACAACTACAGCTCGGGGTTCCAGTATGGTGCCAATCTGAACGGGCTGCAGCAGTATCTCGATTACTTCCCGGCTTCGCCCAACACGCAAGTATTCAATAACTTCAGCCCCAAACTCGGCATCCAGCTGCATCCTTCGCGCGACCTGATGGCCTATTTCAGCTGGTCAAAGGGCTACAAGTCGGGCGGATGGACGACGCGTCTGTCGGCGCCGCTGCTGGCGGCGCCGGAGTTCGGGCCCGAACACGCGACAACCTATGAGGTCGGCATCAAGTCGACGCTGCTCGACCGCAAGTTGCAGATCAACGCCGCGCTGTTCGACACGCAGTACGACGGCATCCAGCTGAACGAACAGATCGGTGCATCGCCGACCGTGTTCAACCTTGGCAAGGCGGTCAACCGCGGTGCCGAACTCGAAAGCACGATCGCTCCGGGTGGCGGCTTCACCGTCCAGTCGTCGGTGTCGTACCTCGATGCGCATTACAGCTATGTGTGCGGTCAGGGCGGCGTCTATCAGGGCTTCTGCAATGGCAACTCGGCCTATATCGCGCCTGGCTCGAACCCGTTCGAAGCGGGCGTTTATGCCGGAGCGCCGCTGCCAAAGGCGCCGCACTGGAAGATCAATATCTCACCGCGCTATGAGATCAGCCTGCCCAAGGGCAAGATCGTGTTCCTCGCCGATTGGACCCATACCACCAGCATGTGGAATGATTCGCTCGGCACGTATCTGATCATGCGTCAGGGCACCGACATCATCAACGGCAGCATCGGGTACAAGGCGCCCGAGGGCAACTGGGACGTAACGGTCGGCGGGACCAACCTGACCAACCAGCGCTACCTGATCACCGGCGACTCCAACCTAGCAGCCGGCGCGATCACCGGCACGTACAACCGGCCGGCCGAATGGTACGCCCGGGTTGGTGTGCGGTTCTAGTCACAACCAGGCAAGACGGGCGGGGCCGCACGGTCCCGCCCATTTTTCTTGAGGCTCACCGACAAGAGACGTCCGGCCATAATTCGCAAGGAACGCCATCATGCCCGAACAGCCGCATCTCGAATTCTGGAAAGACATCAAGCCGATCGAGAAAGTGTTCAAGGAAGGCGGC
>CAITOD010000128.1 GCA_903893935.1 uncultured Sphingomonadales bacterium | reverse complement strand
GGTTGCCCGGGCGTGGCGGCTGCCATCGTGGCGCTGTCGCTGATCAAGGCCGAGCGCGCCGCAAGATAGGCCGGATCAAGCAGGCCTTTGACCGGAACCGCAACGAATGCAGGGTCGCCGACAAACCGGTCGCGGTCGGCGAAAGCCAGCCGCTCGGCTTCGGCGATCACGTGCCAGGCAACCGGCGAGCTTTGCCCGAGCCCGGCCATGTCAAAACGTTGCACCATACCCAGCACTTGCAGCACCACGATCCCGCCCGCCGATGGCGGCCCCATGCTGCAAATCCGCCATGCGCGGTAGGGCGCACAGACCGGCGCGACCGCGCGCGCCTGATAGCCGCCAATGTCGGCGCTGGTCAGCGGTGCCGGATTGACCGGGCTTGCCGCCACATGCGCGGCGATCGCGCCGGCATTTTCGCCGCGGTAGAACGCCTGCGGGCCTTTGCGCGCAATGCGTTCGAACATCGCCGCCAGCGCGGGGTTTTTGACCACGGTCCCGACCGCCAAAGGCGCGCCTTGCGCATCGAACCACAAGGCGCGGCCGGCTGGATCGAGCGCGGCGGTCGATTTCGCGAATTCGAGCGTCGCGCGCAGCCGCGGGGTCACCGCAAAGCCGTCGCGCGCGAGCCGGATCGCCGGATCAAACAGCCGCGCCCAGGGCAGGTGCCCGTGGCGTGCGTGCGCGAGCGCGGCCAGCGCGACATTGCCCGGCACGCCCACACTCCGCCCGCCGGGGATCGCTTCGCCATGGCCGAGCGCGCGGCCGTCGCGGAAAAACCAGTGCGGATCGGCCGCGGCAGGGGCGGCTTCGCGTCCGTCTAAGCTTTCGACTTCGCCCGTGGCGCTCGCGGTCAGCAGAAATCCGCCGCCGCCGATTCCCGAACTTTGCGGCTCGACCACGCCCAGCGCGAGCATTGTCGCAATCGCGGCATCGGTCGCACTGCCGCCGGCGCGCAGCATTTCGGCGCCGGCAGCGGCGGCGCGCGGATCGGCCGCAGACACCACGCCGGCCGGTGCGGGATCGGCCAGGGCAGAGCTGTTCGGACTGGCCGCAAGCAGCGTCAGCAGGGCAAGCAGGGCGAGCGGGCGGGGGTGCATCACGCGCCGCACGCTATTCGGTTCCGACCGCCTCGGCAATGCTTCCCATCCCGGCGGCGCGCACGCGGTCGGCAAGGCCGGTGACGATCCGGCGGGCGAGGCCGGGGCCTTCATAGACCAGCGCGCTGTAGATCTGCACGAGGCTGGCCCCGGCGCGGATGCGCGCCCAGGCGTCGTCGGCGCTGGCAATCCCGCCGACCCCGATCAGCGGGATCTGCCCGCCGCTCGCCTTGCGGAACGTGCGCAGGCATTCGAGCGCAAGATCGCGCAGCGGCTCGCCCGACAGTCCGCCGCTTTCACCGGCGAACCGCGATCGCAAGGGCGGACGGCCGACGGTGGTGTTCGATACGATCAGCGCGTCGATCCGCCGGTCGATGGCGATGCGGCAGATCGCTTCGATCTCGCCCGCCGCCAGATCGGGCGCCAGCTTGAGGAAAATCGGCGTCGCCTGCGACCCACGCGCCATGATGACCACATCGAGCAGCGCGGCCAGCGCACCCTCATCCTGCAGATCGCGCAAGCCGGGCGTGTTGGGCGACGACACGTTGATGGTGAGGTAGCGTGCCAGCGGCGCCATGAGCCGGGTCATCTGCGCATAATCGGCGATACGGTCGGGCGAATCCTTGTTGGCGCCGATGTTGACCCCGATCAGCCCTGGCGCGACGGGGCGCGCCTGCAGCCGCTGGACGACGGCTTCGGCACCGTGGTTGTTGAACCCCATGCGGT
>CAITOD010000127.1 GCA_903893935.1 uncultured Sphingomonadales bacterium | reverse complement strand
TTCCGCGCAGCGCTTGGCGAAGCGGCGCATGCGATCGAGGTGCTGCGATGATCCGTCAACGCCTGACCGGCCTGGTTGCGGGCCTCGCCCTGCTGCTCGCCTCGTGCGGCGGCGATGGCGGTGGCGGTGGCTCGGCCGGCAGCAGCTCGTCGGGTGGTTCGAGCGGTGGCACGACCAACCCTTACACCGATCCCCCGGCCGCTTCGCTGACGACCAGCGATGTGCAGCAGATTCTGGCGCAGGCAATTGCGCAAGCCAAGGCCGACGGCCAGCCGGCGGTGATTTCGGTGGTCGATCGGGTGGGCAACGTGCTGGCGCTGTTCAGCATGACCGGCGCGCCCGCCATGCTCACGATTGCGCCAGCGCCCAACGGGCAGAACATCGATTTGCAAGGGCTTGCCATTCCCGGTGCCGCAGCCGCTTCGGCAATCGCCAAGGCGGTTACCGGCGCCTATCTGTCGAGCAGCGGCAATGCGTTTTCCACCCGCACGGCCAGCGCCATCGTGCAGGCGCAATTTCCGATGGAACCCGGCACTGTCGGGCTCGGCAGCGGGCCGCTTTACGGCGTGCAGTTCAGCCAGTTGCCCTGTTCGGACCTGGCGCAGCGGTTTGGCTCGGCGGGTGCCGGAGCGCTGATCGGGCCGAAGCGTTCGCCGCTTGGCCTTTCAGCGGACCCGGGCGGGTTTCCGTTGTACAAGAACGGCGTACTGGTCGGCGGTATCGGCGTCGAGGCCGATGGGCTTTATTCTTACGACAGCAATGTCATGGCCACCAATCTGGTCACCGACGAACGCATCGCGCTGGCCGGAACCGAAGGCTTCGACGCGCCTTCGTCGATTACCGCCAACACGATCTCGGTCGCGGGCACGCTGCTGATTTATTCGGACGTCTCCACCAGCCAGCTTTCGGCCGTCACGAGCGCGACCTGGGCCAACGAATCCGGCGCCGGATCGCTTGTCGCGCTCAACGGCTATACCGCCGGGACGATCATCGCCGGCTCGGCTTATGGCAGCGAAAGTTCGGGGATCCGTCCCGCGCAAACGAGCGAATTCGCCAGCCCCGGCGCGTATGTGCTGTCCGATGGCTCGGGCAACAACCGGTATCCGATCCGGGGTGGCACCGATGCGGGCGACGTGCCCGCGCCGCTGACCGCGAGCGAAGTCAACACGATTCTGGCGCAGGCGTTCAGCGTGATGAGCCAGGCACGAGCGCAGATCCGCAACCCGCTCAACAGTCTGGCGCAAGTGTCGATTTCGGTGGTCGATACGCGCGGTTCGGTGCTCGGCGTGGTGCGCGCGCCCGACGCACCCATTTTCGGCATCGATGTCTCTTTGCAAAAGGCGCGCACAGCCGCGTTTTTCTCCAATGCCGCGGCAGGCGCACAACTGCTGGCAAATCCCTCGCCGCAATCACCCTTGCTGGCAGGCAGCGGTTCGCCCACCGTCGCGTCCTATGTTTCGGCGGTGCGGACGTTTCTCAACAATCCCGCCGCACTGACCGGTACATATGCCTTTACCGATCGCGCCGGGGGTGATCTGTCGCGTCCGACTTTCCCCGATGGTACGGTCGGCAATCCGCATGGCCCGTTTTCGGTCGCGGCGGCGCAATTCAATCCGTTTGCCACCGGGCTGCAATCTGCCCTGATTACCGACAATGTGCTGCAGCATGTGCTCTATGTGCTTGGCAAATCGGCGACCGACACACCGCAATATTGCACCGCGACGCCGCCCGTGACGGGCACGCAGAACCGCCTGCAGAACGGGATCCAGATTTTCCCGGGGTCGGTGCCGATCTATCGCGGCAACACGCTGATCGGCGGGCTGGGTGTGTCGGGCGACGGTACGTCGCAGGATGACATGGTGGCGTTTCTCGGCCTCAACAACGCCGGCACGGCCACGGGCACTGTAAGCAATGCACCCAAGGCGATCCGCGCCGACCAGATCACCGTGACGCTGCCCAACGGCACTTCGGCCAACCTGCTTTACGTCAATTGTCCCAATGCGCCGTTCGTCAATTCGAACGTGCAAGACCCCTGTCAGGGCCTGTAGTGGCGATTGCGGCGCTTTTTCTGGCCGGAGCCATGGCGCTGCAGGCGGGCGATCCACCGCCCGCGCCTGCGGCACCGCCGTCCCTGCCGGTCGATGCCAGCGCGCCTGATGTGGACAACGGCGTGCTGCCCGGACGCAAAAAGCCGGGTTTCGACACCGATTTGCCGCCGGCCGTTTCGCAAACCAACCCCGGCGCCGTGCGCGCGCCACCGCCCGAAGCGTTTCCTGCCGACGAAATCCCGTTGCCCGATCGCTGGCGGATCATGACCGGGTTGTGCCCGGCCAAAGGCGGCGACCAGTCTATCCTCGACGTGTTCAAGGCGATGCGCGAAGTGTGCCATTCGCACACCGACCCTTATCACCAGAACGCGCTCAAGGGCGACCGGCCGATCAATCGGGCCAAAGTGCCGTGGCTGCCGATCCATGACGACGACTGGTTCATCGAGGCCAATGCGATTTCCGACACGGTGATCGAGCCGCGCAGCCTGCCGCTGCCGGTTTCGGCCGCGGCCAACCAGGGGCCGGGCAACATCAGCACGTTCGGCGGCGACCGCAGTCTGATCTTTTCGCAGACCTTCCTCGCGGAAGTGTCGCTGATCAAGGGCAGCACCGCGTTCAAGCCGCCCGAAATCGAATACCATGTCGCGCTGGCGCTCAACGTCAACTACGTCAACGCAGCCAGTCGCCAGATCCTCAATGTCGATGCCGCGCGGCCGACGCACCGCGCCGACGCGGCTTTGGCGTTGCAAGAGGCCTATGTCGATTACCACATCCACAACGTGTCGGACCGGTATGATTTCGACGCGGTGCGGGTGGGCATCCAGCCGTTCCAGGCCGATTTTCGCGGGTTCCTGTTCAACGACGAACAATTGGGCGTGCGCCTGTTCGGCGATCGCGACGACAACCGCATCCAGTACAATCTGGCGATGTTCTGGCGGCTCGAAAAAGACACCAACAGCGGGCTGAACGACGTTACCCAGACCCCGCGTCACGATCTGGTGTTTCTCGCCAATCTCTACCGGCAGGATTTCCTGATCCCGAGCCTCACCAGCCAGATCACCTTCGTTTACAACCGCAACCGCGAAGGCGGTGAATTCTATTACGATTCCAACGGCTTTCCGGTGCGCCCCGGCCTGCTCGGCGATTTGCGCGGGCGCGATTACGATGCGTTCTATGTGGGCTACAACGTCGACGGGCATATCCACCGCGTCAACCTGACCGCATCGGCCTATTATCTGTTCGGATCGGACCGCAACAACAACTACACCAATCTGCCCGCGCGGATCAGCGCCGGATTTGCTGCGGCCGAACTGAGCATGGATCACGACTGGATGCGGTTCCGGCTGTCGGGGCTCTATGCCTCGGGCTCGTCCAATCCCTCGAGCCATGTCGAAACCGGGTTCGATGCGATTTATGAAAACCCGGTGTTTGCGGGCGCGGACACCAGTTACTGGATTCGCCAGGGTATTCCGCTGGCGGGCGGCGGACGCGGCATTTTCCTCAGCCAGCGCAACGGCATTCTCGACGATCTGCGCACCTCGAAAGACCTCGGGCAATCGAATTTCGTCAACCCGGGCACCGTGCTGGCGGGCGCCGGGGCGGACTTTGATCTCAAGCCGACGCTGCGCGTTTCGGCCAATGTCAATCACTTGTGGTTTGCGAACACCCAGGTGCTCGAAACGCTGCGCCAACAGGGCAATATCGCGAGGGACATCGGCTGGGACTTGTCCAGCGCGGTGATCTGGCGGCCCAAATCGACGCAGAACATTATCGTGCGTCTGTCCGGCGCAATTCTGGCACCGGGTGAAGGGATGAAAGACTTGTTCGGCAACACCAATGGCGACACCGTCTACTATTCGATCCTTGGCAACGTGATCCTGAACTTCTGATGCGAACCTTGCGCACCTTTCTGCCGATCCTGTTCGTGCTGCTGCTCATGGCCGGGCTGCAGGCGGGTCCGGGCCATGCCACCGACGCGACGCATGCGGCGGGCGATGAAAAGCCGGTCGAGCGCCATTACGTCACCGCGCCGGCCGCCCCGCAAACGCAGAGCGAAGAGCAAGTGGCGGCAAAGTCGGCCGGCTGCCTCAGCTGTCACACCAAGTCCGACGCGGCATCGATGCACACTTCGCCCGCGGTGCGGCTCGGCTGCACCGATTGCCACGGCGGCGATGCCACCGTGCGCGGCGAGGCGGCGCTTGGCTATCAGGCCCCGGCCAACCTGGCGGCGATGGAGCGCGCGCACGTGCTGCCGCGTTATCCCAAATCGTGGAACTGGCCAAGTTCGGCCAACCCCACGGTCAGCTACACCCTGCTCAATCGCGAAGCGCCGGAATTCGTGCGGTTCGTCAACCCGGGCGACTATCGCGTCGCGCGCGAAGCCTGCGGCGCGTGCCACTTGTCGGTGATCGAAGCGGCCGAGCGCTCGCTGATGTCGACCGGCGCAATGCTGTGGGGCGGCGCCGGCTACAACAACGGCATCGTGCCGTTCAAGAACTACATTTTCGGCGAAGCTTACACGCGCAACGGCGAGCCGGCCATGCTGACCACGCCCGGCACGCCGCCGGGCAAACTGACCCCGGCCGAGACCGCGCGCGGCGCGCTCGCCGCACTCTATCCGCTGCCGCGCTGGCAGGTGATTCCGCCGGGCGATATTTTCCGCGTGTTCGAACGCGGCGGACGCAATATCAGCACGCAATTCCCCGAAATCGGCCTGCCCAATTCGACCGGCAATATCGAACGGCTCGAAGAGCCCGGCCGCCCCGATCTCAAGCAATCGAACCGCGGCCCCGGCACCGGCTTGCGCGTCGCCATCCCGGTGCTCAACATCCACAAGACGCGGCTCAACGATCCGTTCATGTGGTTCCTTGGCACCAATGACCAGCCGGGCGATTATCGCTCTTCGGGCTGCTCGGGGTGCCACGTGGTCTATGCCAATGACCGCGAACCGACCCACAGCCTTATTTATGCGCCATTCGGTCGCGACGGCCAGAGCATTACCGTCGATCCCACCATCGCCGGCAAGATGGTGCCCGCGCGCCCCGGCCAGGCGGGCGAAGACAATGTCATCAAGACCGCCAACGGCCCGATGGTGCGCGAAAGCGGGCATCCGCTGCAGCACGTGTTCAGCCGCAGCATCCCCTCGTCGCAATGCATGAACTGCCACATGCACCAGCCCAACGTCTTCGTGAACACCTATTACGGCAACACGATGTGGGATTACGAAGCCGATGCGCCGCTGATGTGGCCCAAGCAGCAGGCCTATCCGACCGCTGCACAAGTGCGCGCGATCAACGAACGCAATCCCGAAGCGGCGGCCGCGCGCGGATCGTGGGGCGATCTCGATTTCCTGCGCAATGTCTATGATCTCAACGCCAAGGCCAAGGACACCCAGTTCGCCGATTATCACGGCCACGGCTGGAATTTCCGTGGCGTGTTCAAGCGCGACCGCGACGGCAATCTGCTCGATGCGCAAGGCAATATGGCGACCTGGGGCACCGACACCGCGCACCAGGTGGCAAACGACGACCCCGAAAAGTGGCGCAAGGCGGGCGTGGGCAAATTCCCGCCGGTCGGCATCAACGGGGGCAAGGCAGTCCACCTGATGGACATCCACGCCGAAAAAGGCCTGCAATGCGCCGATTGCCACTTTGCGCAAGACAGCCACGGCAACGGCCTGATCTATGGCGAAGTCGCCAATGCGGTCGAAATCGGCTGCAAGGATTGCCACGGCACCGCCGATGCCTATCCCACGTTGCGGACTTCGGGCCCCGCTGCCTCGCCCAAAGGCAACAATCTGGCGCTCTTGCGCAATCCCGACGGTCAGCCGCGCTTTGAATGGCGCACCGACGCCAGCGGGCGCCAGACACTCTATCAGCACTCGCTGCTCGATCCCAAGCTCGAATGGCGCGTGCACCTCGTCAAGGACAGCGTCGACCCCGCCTCGCCCGACTTCAACCTCAAGTCGGCGCGCGCCACGCTGATGAGCAAATCGGGCGCCGATGACGGCAGCTTTGCGTTTGGGCCGGCGATTGCGCGCGAAGACCGCGCGCACGGCGACGACAAGATCGCCTGTTTCTCGTGCCACTTGTCGTGGACCACCAGTTGCGCCGGCTGTCACTTGCCGATCGAGGCCAACTGGAAAACCACCATGCACCATTACGAGGGCGAGGAAACGCGCAATTTCGCGACCTACAACCCGCAAGTGGCGCGCGACGAAATGTTCCAGCTGGGCAAACACATGACCACCAAGGGCGCCGAAGTGGCGCCGGTGCGGTCGAGTTCGGCGCTGATCCTGTCGTCGACCAATATCAACCGCGAGCGCATTTACACCCAGCAGCCGCCGATTTCGTCGATCGGGTTTTCGAGCCAGGCGTTTGCGCCGCATTTCCCGCACACCGTGCGCACGCAGGAAACCAAGACCTGCAGCGATTGCCACGTGAGCCAGGCCGACGACAACAACGCAATCCTGGCGCAGACGATGCTGCTCGGCACCAATTTCGTCAATTTCGTCGGCGTCAATGCCTGGACCGGGCTCGAACACGGCATCGAAGCGGTGCGCGTCGCCGAATGGAACGAACCGCAGGCGGTGATCGGCTCGTATCTGCAAAAATACGCCTATCCCGATTATTACCGCCAGCATGTCGAACAGAACCACCGCGAGTTGAAAAACTGGGTGCGCGGCAAGACGCTCGACAAAAAGGGCTCGGGCGAAACCGACCCGATCGAGGAATTCCGCAACCCCACGCACCAGACATCCGATCGCGTCGGCTGCCTGCAACTGCGCGGCGAATATCTCTATGTCGCACAAGGCAAAGGCGGCTTCCGCGCCTATGACGTGGCCGCGATCATGGACAAAGGCTTCAGCGAAGCGTTTGTCACCGCGCCGTTCTCGAAATTCGGCCAGAACACGCATATCGCCAGCGCCAATGCAACCTGCGTCGCCCTGCCCACCAACCAGTCGATCGCGCCGACGCGCAACACGCCGGTCATGCGCAAGATCAACCAGGAACAGGCGTTCCTGCCGATCTATTCCTATGCGGTAATCACCGACAGCGTCGAAGGCCTGATCCTGACCAATGTCGACACGCTGGCCGATGGCGAATTCCGCAACAATTTCTTCAAGCGCGCGGTCACCTGGAACCCTGACAACGTGCTCAAAGGCGCGCGCCATGTTACTTTGGCGGGTGAAGTCGCCTATATCACCGCCGATGCCGGGCTGGTGGTGGTCGATCTCGCCGATCCGCTGCATCCGCGCCTCGCCGCGGTGCGCCCGCTGACCGATGCGCGCGCAAGCGCGATCCAGTTCCGCTATCTGTGGGTGACCGACCGCGACGGGCTGAAACTGTTCGATGTGACCGATCTGCGGAACCCGGTCGCCATGCCCGCAGGCACCGTGCCGCTGGCCGATGCGCGCCGCGTCTATCTGGCACGCACCTATGCCTATGTTGCGGCAAAATCGGATGGACTGGTGATTGTCGATATCCACCGTCCGCTGGCGCCCAAAGTTTACCAGAAGTTCAGCGCCGACGGGCAGCTGAATGACGCGGAAGACGTGATTGTCGCTTCGACCAATGCCTCGCTGTTCGCTTATGTCGCCGACGGTCGCAACGGGCTCAAAGTGCTGCAGCTGACTTCGCCCGAAAGCCAGCCCAACCTCTATGGCTTTTCGCCCCCGCCCAAGCCCCAGCTGATCGCCTGGGCGCACACCGCGAGCCCCGCGACGGCGCTGTCCAAAGGCCTCGACCGCGACCGCGCGGTCGATGAGACCGGCGGTCAGATCGCGGTGTTCGGCCGCCTTGGCTCGCGGCCGTTCACCCGGCCCGAAATGGAAACGCTGTTCCTCAACAGGCAGCACATGATCTACAAAGTGAACGACACGCCCGACCCGTCGGCGTGGCGCGGACCGCCGCTGCTGATGGCGCCACGCAAATAGATCGGGGATACGCCCCCTTCCCCTCATCCCGGACTTGATCCGGGATCCCGCTCTCCTTTGCAAACGGGCGGGTTGCGCGTGAAATCGGCGATCAGTGCAGGATGCGCAATGGTTCCCGGATCAAGTCCGGGATGACGACTGGCAGACGGTGCTGATTGTCAGTCGTTCGGGCGTTCCGCGAACAGGCTGCGCAGCAAAGGCGTCATATTGCCGTTGTGGCTGGCGAAGACAGTCGACTGGTCGGAAATGAACAAGTGCGTCAAGAGCCGTGTGCCGTCCCAGCGGTGCAGCGCGAGCCCGGCGGGTTCGTCGGTGATCATGGCGCGCCCGTCGGGCGTATTCGGGTCCATCGGCCGCAGATCGAGCGCGACGGCGGGTGACGTCGAAGGGCAGACTTGCGCGGGTACACCGTTCCACAGCGTGGTCGCGGCGCGATGCACGTGGCCGCAAGTGACCCCGACAATCTGGTCATGCCCGGCGATGGCGGTAGCGAAGCGCTGCACCCAGGGCTCGCCTTCGTGGGTATCCATCCAGGTGATCCCGGTGGCGAACGGGGGGTGGTGCATGGCGATGAACGTCGGCACATCCGGTGCCTCGTGCAACCGGTCGGACAACCAGCGCGCGCGCGTTTCGCAAAAGGCGCCGCCGTGGCGGCCGATTTCGAGCGTGTCGAGCATCAGCACGCGCAGCCCGGGCAGATCGATGACATACTGGATAAAGCCATCGGCGGGCACGACGTGCGGAAAGGCTTCGAGCAGCGTGTCGCGCAGATCGTGGTTGCCGGGGATCGGCCAACACGGGATCGGGTAGTCCTTGAGCGCGTTTGCCAGTCGCGCAAAGCTTTCCGCATCGCCATTTTCGGTCAGATCACCGGTAAGCAGCAGCAGATCGGGTCGCACACCCGGATCGAGAAAGCGCGCCAGCACCGCTTCCAGCCGTATCAGATTGCCTTCGCGCTCGTTTGCCAGGTCAAAGCCGATGTGCAGATCTGTCAGCTGACCGATGCGTAAGCTCAAATTCCCCTCCGTGGCTCTTCGCCATGATCGGCCTCCACTTTGCGGCGTGCACTGGCCGGAGCGACGTCGCTCGGGTGATAGCTGTGGCACAGCACGCATGTCGAGGGCACTTTGGGCTTCGTCGCATCTTCACCGAGGTGACAACTGCGGCACGATGCCGTGTTGGGCAACAGCACATCGGATGCCGAATTGGACCGCGATGCAGCATGGCAATCGGCGCACGGCGTGCCGCGGTGCGCGGTGTGATCGAACCAGCCATTGGGCATATAGCGCGTGACCTGGCGGACCGGGCGCATATGCACTTGGCCATTGCGCCATTCGGGGGTGTGGCATTCGCCGCAGATCCCGTCGGGCGCCAGCGCACGGCTGGCCACAGTGCCGCCAGCCGGAGTGAACCGCGCGCCATAGACCCCGCCACTGCTGAAATCGCCGGGGCGCGCACGCCCGCTGGTGATCGCCGGCACAGGCCCCGCCCGCGACAGATCGACCAGCATTTGCGGAACATTGCCGTGGAGCAAGCGCAGTTCGGTGCCGCCCGATTTGGCATAGACGAGGCTGTGGCACGCTTCGCAATCGCGCTCCATCGTCACCGGCTGGAACGACACGCCATCGGGCGAACGGTGGTGGCACGAAGCGCATTCGAGCGGCTTGCCGTAGCCGGCGCGTCCCAGCGTAAGCGCCATCTTGGCGACCCCGCCTGCCTTATCAAGGTGGATCTTGTGCGAGAACGTCAGCCCGGTGTCTTCGCGCGGATGGTCCGCCAGCGAAACCGGCGCGCGCGCATCGGTTTCGGCATTGGTGACGATCCAGGCCCGGAATTCGGGGTGCTCGGTACCGAAATCGGCAGCGTTGCCAAGCTTGCTGCCCGCCACGCGGCCTGACAGCCCGGCGTGGCAATCGGCGCAGAATTTCTGGCGCGGCGGGTCCATCGGCCGCGCGCCCTGGTGTTCGACGTGGCAATCGGTGCAGGCACCGGCAGGTTCGCGACCGAACACATGGCCAACGCTTTGCAGCAGATGCTCGCCCGTTCCCGGCACACCGCGCGCCATCGCCAGTTTGTCGGCGGCGGCGTGATCGTGGACATCCTTGTGGCAGGCAATGCAGGTTTCATTGCGCACCGACTGGAATGGCTTGACGTGGCAGGCTTCGCAGCGGTTCGACAGCGCGTGGTGCGCCAGGCTCAATTCGCCGGGGTTCCACGCCTTGTCGCCGGTCACATGGCCGGGCGCCTTCATGTCGGCAACTTTGGGCAAAGCGCCCTGGACTTGCATATGGCTGAGCACCGGCAGCGCCAGGAACACCGCCAGGACAGCAGCAAACAGCCCCCATGCGATCGTGCGCGTCGACAGCATCACGCGGCCGAGCGAAAAACGGGCCTTTTCCGACACCAGATCGGGCGCTTCGCCGCTGGTGTCGGCCGCCAGAACTTCGATCAGCACTTCGCCGTCGGTGTCGCGCGCGATTGTCAGCGACGTGCTGCCAAAGCGGAATTCGGTCGGCGTGGCCGGGTCGAACGCGGCTTCGCGCACGGTCTTGCCATCGCAGGCAAAGCCTAGCGTACCCGTCGCGCGCACGGTGACGCGATTGGCACTCGCCAGTTCGATGACCGCGTGTTGCGGCTCGACCGCAAGGTCGGCGATCTGGATATCGCTGTCTGCCCCGCGCCCGAGCCTGAGCGTGATTCCCGACAGCGGGCGATCGCGCGCGATCCGCCGGCCACCGGCTGAAAAGACAATCTGTCGCAGCTTGAACGCCATGGTGCGCTACCAGTAGTAAAAGACGCTGATGATATGCGCGGTGAGCGCGGCGAGCAGCGCGATCGTCACGGGCACGTGCACCCGCAACCACACTTCGAACAGCGCGCGCTGGCGCAAAGCCTGGCGCACGCGATCGAGCACCGCGCGGCGCTTGGCGAGCAGGCCGATCACCCGCTTTAGGCTCGCATCCTGGTTGCTGCCTTCGCGCAGCATGGTGATCGCGGCGAGCGTGGCACAATGCGGATCGGACCCCGACAGGCGGCGGAGCAACCCGCCGGCAAACGCATCCTGCGCCATCGCCGCTGCGACCGCCTGCGCCGACACGGCATCGAGCGGTTGCGCGGCTTCCTGCAACTGGCGGTCGATCGTGCGCAAGCCATCGACCATTTCGGCGCGCGTGTGGCGCTCGGCGCTGCGCGAAAACGCGGCGGGCAGCGTGGCATAAGCAATCACGCCATAGATCCCGGTGACGATCACGATCAGCATCAGCGCCCAGGTGAACGTGGCGAGGTTCAGCCCCATCCGCATGCCGGTGTGGAGCGTGGCGATCACGATCAGCGACAGCCCGAGCCAGACGTGCGCCGAAGTCCAGGCCTTGAGCGACCAGCGCCCCGTGGTCATCGTGCGTTTGCGAATGCCAAGCAAAGTGAGCCAGCCGATCAGCCCGGCACCCGTCGTGCCCAGCACATAGCCGAACCACGTGCCGCCATAGGGTCCGTCGGCGGCCGGGATCAGCGCATAACCAAGCCAGGCCAGCGCGCAGAGCACGAGCGCGGCCTTGAGCCAGAAAAACCGGTGATGGCGCAAAAAGCCTTCATGCTGCGTCACCGCCGGCTGCGAGCGGCGCGCGGCGCGGCCACGCGATGCGGCACTCGCCATTACGAATTCTCCTCAAGCCGGGCGACGGTCAGAAACGCTTCGGGCGAGACGCGGATCGCCGCCCCCGTCGGGCACGCGCGCACGCACGCCGGGCCACCGTCGATGCCCGAACACATGTCACACTTGATCGCTTTCTTCGGCTTTTCAACACCTTCGGGGGTGTTCTTCTTGCGCCAGTACTTGCTCGGTTCACCCGGCCCCGGCCCGGCGCCGAACAGCACCCACGACAGGATCGGCGGCCGTTTGGGCGGCACGCTGTCCATGCGGATCACGCCATAAGGGCAATTGCGCTGGCAATTGCCGCAGCCGATGCAGGTCTCGTCGATGAACACTTCGCCGTCGGGGCCGCGCCGGATCGCGTTGGGCGGGCAATCGGCCATGCAATGCGGGTGTTCACAATGGCGGCACGAAGTCGGCACATGCAAGTGCGCAAAGCTGCGCCCGGCTTCGCGGTTGAGCCGGGTCAGCCCTTCGTGGCTGTCGGCACAGGCCTTTTCGCAATTGTCGCAACCCACGCACAGGTTTTCATCGATCAGCAGCACATCGGTGGCTTCACCGATGCCGTTGTCGACCAGGAATTGCGCGGTCTGCGAATACATGTCGACCGCGCCCGAAAAGCTGTCTTTGCGGCTTTCGATGAAGGTGTTGACTTCGACCCGGCGCGCCATGTCGCCGCGCGCCTTGGC
>CAITOD010000126.1 GCA_903893935.1 uncultured Sphingomonadales bacterium | reverse complement strand
GTATGATCGGTGTTCATGCCGATGCCGAAGCGCATGCGCAGCACGCGTTCTTCGCGCGGGGTCAGGCTTGCCAGCACGCGCGTCACGGTTTCCTTGAGGTTGGATTGGATCGCGGCATCGACCGGGATGATCGCGTTCTTGTCCTCGATGAAATCGCCCAGGTGCGAATCTTCCTCGTCGCCGATCGGCGTTTCGAGGCTGATCGGTTCCTTGGCGATTTTCATCACCTTGCGTACTTTTTCAAGCGGCATCGACAGCCGTTCGGCCATTTCCTCGGGCGTGGGCTCGCGGCCCTGCTCGTGGAGGAACTGGCGGCTGGTGCGCACCAGCTTGTTGATCGTTTCGATCATGTGCACCGGAATGCGGATGGTGCGCGCCTGATCGGCGATCGAGCGCGTGATCGCCTGGCGGATCCACCACGTGGCATATGTCGAAAACTTGTAGCCGCGGCGGTATTCGAACTTGTCGACCGCCTTCATCAGCCCGATGTTGCCTTCCTGGATCAGGTCGAGGAATTGCAATCCGCGGTTGGTGTATTTCTTGGCGATCGAAATGACGAGGCGCAGATTGGCCTCGACCATTTCCTTCTTGGCGATGCGCGCTTCGCGTTCGCCCTTTTGCACCATGTTGACGATGCGACGGAATTCGCCCAGCGACATGCCGGTGGCCGCCGCGATATCGGCGATTTCGGTGCGGATGCGCTCGACGCCCGCGCCTTCGACCGAGGCGAATGCGGCCCATTTCTTGTCGCGCCCGGCCACGCTCGGCAGCCATGCTTCATCAAGTTCGTGCCCGACATAGCTGTCGAGGAAATCCTTGCGCGGCACTTTGTGGCGCTCGGCCAGACGCAGCATCTGCCCGCCCAGCGTGGTCAGCCGGCGGTTGAAGGCATAGAGATTGTCGACCAGATATTCGATCTTGGTCGCGTGGAACTGCACCGATTCCACCAGCGCGGTCAGTTCCTCGCGCATGCGGTGATAGGCGCCTTCCTTTTCGGCGGGGAACACGATGCCGAGCCCGAGCGATTCGAGCCGCTGCGCCTGCATCGTTTCGAACACGCGGAAGGCATCGGTGATTTCGGCAAACTTCTCGAGCGCTGCGGGCTTCAGCTGCGCTTCCATCTGCGCCAGCGAAAGCGTGTTGTCTTCTTCCTCTTCTTCCTCGGCACGCGGCGCGCGGCGTTCGCGCAGTTCGTCGTCCTCGTCCTCTTCGGCGGGCTCTTCCTCGACTTCTTCTTCTTCCTTGAACGTCGGGCCGGCGGTCGCTTCGGTGATTTCGCCGTCGCCTTCCTCACCGTCTTCGGACAGGTTTTCGGGCTGCGGTTCCTTCGACAGCATCGCGTCGAGATCGAGAATCTCGCGCAGCTGCATTTCGCCCGCGTTCAGCGCTTCGGACCACTGGATTATCGCGTGGAACGTGATCGGGCTTTCGCACAGGCCCAGGATCATCGTGTCGCGCCCGGCTTCGATGCGCTTGGCAATGGCGATTTCGCCTTCGCGGCTCAAGAGCTCGACCGCGCCCATTTCGCGCAAGTACATGCGCACCGGATCGTCGGTGCGCTCGATCGTTTCCTTGCGCTTTTCGACGACCGGGCGGTCGTCCATGCCGACTTCGGGCTCTTCGACATCTTCGACATCGCGCTCTTCGGGATCGACCGCGTCTTCGTCGGTTTCGACGATGTTGACGCCCATTTCCGAGATCGCGGCCATGATGTCCTCGATCTGTTCGGACGACATCTGGTCTTGCGGCAGCGCTTCGTTCAGTTCGTCATAGGTGATGATGCCGCGCCGCTTGGCTCGTGCGATCAGCTTTTTGACCGAAGCGTCGTTGAGGTCGATCAGCGGAGCATCGCCGCTGTCGGTCTTGTCATTCGATGCCATTGAACCCCGATACC
>CAITOD010000125.1 GCA_903893935.1 uncultured Sphingomonadales bacterium | reverse complement strand
GTCCTGCAGCGGAAGGCCGGCGCGCAGCACCATGCCGCCGCCATCGCCGGTGCAGGTGTGCGCTGAAGTCGCGGTGAAATACGAACGGCCATAGCCGCCGGTCGCCAGCACCACCGCGTGGCCGCGGAAACGATGGATCGAGCCGTCATCGAGGCACATCGCGATCACGCCGCGACACGCGCCGTTTTCCATGATCAGATCGATCGCGAAATATTCGATGAAGAAATCGGCGTCGTACTTCAGCGATTGCTGGTAGAGCGCATGCAGCATGGCATGGCCGGTGCGGTCGGCCGCCGCACAGGTGCGTTGCACCGGCGGGCCTTCGCCCATGTTCTGCATGTGGCCGCCGAACGGCCGCTGGTAGATCGTGCCATCGGTGTTGCGGCTGAACGGCACGCCGGCGTGTTCAAGCTCGTAAACCGCAGCGGGCGCTTCGCGCACCATATATTCGATCGCATCCTGGTCGCCCAGCCAGTCCGACCCCTTGACGGTGTCGTACATGTGCCAGGTCCAGTGATCGGGAGTGTTGTTGCACAGCGAGGCGGCAATCCCGCCTTGCGCTGCAACGGTGTGCGACCGGGTCGGGAAGACTTTGGTCACGCAGGCCGTGCGCAGCCCCGCTTGCGCGGCGCCCATGGTTGCACGAAGGCCCGACCCGCCGGCGCCGACGACCACCACATCATAGGTGTGGTCGATGATCTTGTAAGCGGCAGTCATGGCTCAGGCGCCTCCCAGGGCAATGCGGATGACCGAGATTACGCCGAACGCGGCAACCGCGACGGGCACGAAATTGACCAGGACCCAAGCCGCCAGTTTGCCCGGAGCAGCGTGAATATAGTCTTCGAGCATCACCTGCACGCCGAGGCGCGCATGATAGACCGTGTTGATGAAAATCAGGATCAGCACGGTGGCGGCGAGCGGCTGCGCCGCCCAGGCCCGCACCGACGCATAATCATAGCCCGGCATCAGCGCGAGGCTGATCCCGAGGTAAGGCAGCAGGACCAGATTGCCCACCGCCGTCAGGCGCGAGGCCAGAAAGTGATGCGTGCCGTGATGGCTGGAACCCAGCCCCCGCACGCGGCCGATCGACGTACCGTTACCCATTGAAACCTCTATCGTTAAGCACGAAACTGTACGCAGACGGGCGTAATGTTCAGTGCGGCATCAGCACAAAGGCCCAGAACAGGGCGGTGGCAACCAGCGAGAACACCAGCGTCAGCGAAGACCACCGCGCATTGGCGTGCAATTCGTATCCGGCGCCCAGATCGAGCACGAAATGGCGCAAGCCGGTGGCCATGTGCTGAAAGAACGCCCAGGTCAGCCCGATCAGCACCAGCTTGCCGAGAATCGCGGTCCACGCCGAAAGCGCCGGGCCATTGCCCGCCCACACCCACGAAACAAAAGTCTGATAGCTTGCTTCGCCACCCGCGATGGCCGCAACCCACCACACCAGCAGGCCGAGCCCGGCGAAGGCCAGCCCGTTGCCCGTCACGCGGTGGAGGATCGAAACCAGCATGGCCGGGCCCCAGCGCCAGATCTGGAGGTGCGGCGAGATCGGCCGGTTGCTGTGTGCTTGCGCCATGCAAAACTCCTCAAATATCGTTCGGGTGTCGCAGCCAGGCACGGCCAGACAATCAAGCGCGATTCGTATTAGTGCAATTGCCGCGCGGCGCAACCTGTGCCGGGGTGTAACAGGCAACAAGTCGCAGAAAGGCACCAAGTGCTCATGCGCAAAACCCCGCTGTTGCCCGCCATGCAACGCGCGCGTAAGGCGCGCGGATGATTAAGCCAAGTCCAGTCGTATTGGTAACCGGATCAGCACGCGGGATCGGAGCAGCCATTGCCGCGGGCTTGCGCGCGCGCGGCGCGATTGTGATCGGACACGGCCGCAGCGCCGCGCAAGACCGGCTGGCTGCCGATCTGGGCGATCCCGCTGCGGTCCATGCGCTGTGGGACGACGCCGTGGACCGCGCGGGCGGACGGATCGATGTGCTGATCAACAACGCCGGGGTGTTTGCCGACAATCCGCTCGATGGTTCCGACATCGCCTGGCTCGATGGCTGGGAAGAAACTTTGCGGATCAATCTGACCGCCTCGGCACAATTGTCGCGCGCGGCGGTGCGGCATTGGCAGGCCGACGGTCTGGGCGGGCGGATCGTGCACGT
>CAITOD010000124.1 GCA_903893935.1 uncultured Sphingomonadales bacterium | reverse complement strand
CGATCGATGCTGTCCCGGTGATCGGCGCCAGGTGGTGCTCGCAATGCGACTGGAACGGGATGTCCTTGAGCAGGACAACTTCATCGTACCCGGCAACTTCGCTGAACGTACGGCGCAGGTGCAGCCCCGGATCTTCGCCATAACCGGCGCAATATTCGCGCCAGGCTCGGCCGACGCGTGCGGGCGTATCGATCAGGCCTTCGCGATCCGGATCATCGCCGGCCCAGCGAAGGAGCGTGCGGATTGCCTCGCGCACGTCTGCCGGAACCAAAGGCTTGGCCGACGATGCCGCGGCGGAAAATCCGGTTGTGGTTTCCTCGCACGAACAACAATCCATGCCGATGTCGTCGGCATCGAGCGACACATAATTCATTGCCCAAGTTCCTTTCGCGCCGAGCTCGAGGCAAAGTTTGGCCCGCGCATCGACAGATCCGTGACGAAATCGCTGTGTCTCGTCCTATCTTGCGCTAAAGATCGACTGCGGCCCTTGCGGCGGCAACATGATCATAAGGGCACTTGTGGCCCGCACGCGAAAAGCGTTGAGAGGCAGCATGGCGATTGGAGCTTTGATCGAAAACAGCCTGGTGGCTGCAGTGGTGAGCAATCCGCGGCTGGCGGATAATCCCATTGTCGCGTGTAACCAGGCGTTCATGGATTTGACTGGCTATGGGCGCGATGAAATCATCGGGCGCAATTGCAGGTTCTTGCGCGGGCCCGGGACCGAAGGCGACCTGAGCAAGCAATTGCGCGAGGGGATCGCCGCACGTGTGCCGGTGATGGTTGAAATTCTCAACTATAAGAAGGACGGTTCACCGTTTCGCAACGCCGTGATGGTTGCGCCGATTTTCGACGCAGAAGGTGAGCTCGAATATTTTCTTGGGTCGCAAGTCGAACTCTCGGCAGGCGAAGACGAAACCCGCAAGAACCGCTCGTCGGTGGCGCGCGAAAGAGTAGAAAACCTGCCCAAGCGGCAGCGCGAAATTCTCGAATGCATTGCCGCAGGAAAGCTCAACAAGCAGATCGCCTGGGAACTGCAATTGAGCGAGCGCACTGTCAAACTGCATCGCGCGGCCGTGCTCAAAGCGCTCGGTGTGCGCACCAGCGCCGATGCCATCCGCATGGCTATCGAGGCCGGCTTGTAGGCGCTGCACCGGGCAATCGCGTGCTAATCCCGACGCTTGGCGCCGGTCCCATGCTTATGTATAGGTCATGGCTGTGTGCGGGCGTGGCGGAACAGGTAGACGCAGCGGACTTGAGTGCAACCAATGCTTGGGTGCCTGCGGGGAAACCTGCAGGACAGAACTGCTCAAATTCGGGGAACCCTTTGACATGGCAATCCCGAGCCAAGCCCCGGCGCGGAAACGGTCGGGGAAGGTGTAGAGACTAGACGGGCAGCACCTAAACCCCGCGCCGCGGGGCATGGTGAAGGGATAGTCCAGACCACGAACACCGGTCGCGGTTGCCGCGACCGGTGGCGGCGAAAGCCGAAGCTGGTAAGAAAATCCGTTGGGCTTTGCCCGTGCCGGTTCAAGTCCGGCCGCCCGCACCACCACCCGCCGCCGGCGGAATATCAGGGATCGATGGTGCCCGCCCAGTCGTGCGCCTTCACCGCATACGTCACCGCGTCGGTGCAGGCTTGCACATCTGCGCCGGATACCACGACGGCGTCGGCGGGCAGGCCCGGAGGAACCGGGGTACCGTTACTGTGGGTGGCGGCAGCGGTGCCGCCGGCACGACCCTGAGCGGCCGGGGGCTGCACGCGGTGAGCAGCGATATAGCGATCAGCGGCAGCGCGAGCGTCTGCCAGTTGAGCTTGATAGGCACTGTCGGCCTCCTGTGCTTTTTGCCGGTAGACAAGATCTTCGTGTTCAAGGGCTTGTTGTGCGATCCTGGTCGCATCAGCCTGCGCCTGCTTGAACTGCGCGGCCTGCGTACGCACCGCGTCCGCGTTGGCGACAGCGCGTGCATCGAAGTGCCAGGCCAACAGGCCCAGCACACCGATTGCCCCACAAGACCAGAACTGCCGCAGCCAGGGCAGCAGAAGCCCGGGAAGCGCACTCACAGTTTGTGTGCCACCAATGCCACGCCGGCAACCACCGGCACCCAGTATGGCCAGCCGCCGGCGTATGCGGCTTTGGCTTTGCTCCAAAGCCCGTCGGCATGATTGTCGACCGCGCGCGCCTCGTCGGCCACGGCAGTCCCGATTTCGGCGAGTGCTGCATCAAATGCGGTTTGCGGTTCGTCCATCGATCTGTCCTTCCATCTGGTCAGGCGTAGAGAACCACGCCCGAAACATCGTTTGCAGCCAGACCGGCTGTCGTGTTGTCAGTCAGGCCTTTGGCGCCGGTCACTGCCCACATCACACCCGTCGCAAAGCCGATTCCGCCATCGGGGGTAAGCGACACCATGCCGCCGGCGGGGATATCGAGTTCAAATGCCGCTGCGGTCGTACCCATCGTGACACTGGTAGCATTGAAGAATTTGACCGAACGCAGCGCCGAGGCCGAATTGTTCAGCACGATCCCCACCACGCGGCCGGCACTGGCCTTGATTGTCGCACCGGCCGGGGTTGCCGGCGACAGGATCGAAGCGACCGAAGCGGCATTGGCGTTGCCCGCCACATAGCCCAGGCCTGCATAACCGATCAGGTTCGTGCCGGCGTTGAGCGTTACCGTGCCGATCGAATTGCTGCCTGGCATCACGAAAGTCGGCGACCATTGCGCCGCGCGCTTCAGCGTCAGCGAGCAGGTGACAGTGCCACTGCCATATGTATTGACTGCAGCACGCACGTAGGGGGCCGAGGCGTTGAAAGCATAGGCGCCGCCCGAACCTGTCGACGAAGTAAGCGGATTGTTGGTGTTGGTCGGCGACCAGGTTTCCAGACTGTTCCAGTTGACGTTGTCCCACGACTGCTGGAAGACGATAATGCAACTGGTTCCGGCCGCTGAAAGATTGAATATCCCGCCGCCATAACCTTGGGTCGCAGCCGATACGATCGTGGTGGCAGACGTCACCGAAGCAGGTCCGATCACGCTCGCATCGCTCACCCCGTCGGTGGTCACCGAACCGATGGTATTTGTACCGGCGGAAAGCGCGGGCAAAGTTCCTGTCAGGGTGACCGCGCCAATCGTATTCGCTCCCGCCGGGATCGACGGCATGCTGCTGATGCCGACCGAACCGAGCAGGTTCGATCCGGCAGGCAAAGGCTGCGACGGGTCGAGACCCACGGTTACGACCGAAACGTCGGGTGCAGACGAGATGATCGCGGTCACCAGCAACGTTCCGGCCGTCAACGCGCTCGCCAGCCGCACCCGGAACTGCGGGAACCCGGCTACCGGGATCTGGTATCCGTTGGTGCTGTTCGCGGTCGGCACAATCGTGGCGCCGGTCGTGGTATAATTGGCAACGTTCGATGCTTTGACGGCCATCCAGCTGGCGCCATCGTAGACCTCGAACACCGCGATCCCGCCTGCAAAAGTGCTGCTTGCAACGAGCGTCACGATGACCGTGTCATAGCCATTGGTGGCGAACGTCGCAGCCGTATTGGCCGCAGTCGCGGTCGTCCAGCTGGTCGCCGATGGCGCGAGATAGGCGTCGAGCACGGGCAGGGGATTGCTCGCCGATATCGTTGCGCCCCCGACATCGAGATTGACCGCGCCGATCAGGTTGGACCCTGCCGGCAGCGCGGGCATAGTGCCGATGTTGACGGCGGGCGGCGACGCGAACGCCGGCAGGCTTCCATTCAGCGTGACGGCGCCGATCGCGTTCGATCCAGCCGGCAACGCCGGCAGGCTGCTGACAACGATCGAGCCCAGCGCATTCGATCCCGCCGGTAACGGCTGGGCAGGGTCCAGACCAACCGTGACCAGCGACACATCGGGCGCCGACGAGACGATCGCCGTGACCAGCAAAGTCCCCGCAGTAGGCGCATTTGTCAGTCTGACACGCATTTGCGGGAACCCGGCGACTGCCAGCTGATACCCGGTGGTGGTGTTGGCTGAAGGCGCAAGTGTGCTTCCGGCTGAAGTGTAATTGGCGATGTTGGCCGCTTTGATCGGCATCCAGCTGGCGCCATCATAGACTTCGAACGCGACCACGCCCCCGGCAAAGCCGCTGCTTGCCGCCAGCGTGACGATCACGGTGTCATAGCCGCTGGTCGGAAATGTCGCGGCGGTGTTGGCGGCTGTCACGCTGCTCCAGGTTGTCGTGCTCGGCGCCGTATAGGCGTCGAGTACGGGGACAGGGTTGCTGGCAGAAATTGCCGCGCCGCCGATATCGAGATTGACCGAACCGATCAGGTTTGCGCCTGCTGCCAAAGCTGGCAGCGTGCCCACATTGACGGTTGGTGCAGCCGCAAAGCCGGGCAGAGTTCCGGTGAGCCCGACCGTACCGATTGCATTCGATCCGGCCGGGAGCGCGGGCAGACCGGTGACCGCAACCGACCCGATCGCGTTGGTTCCGGCGGGCAACGCCGGCAGCGCCGATACCGCAACCGAAGCCGTAATTTCAGCCAGGCTCGATGCCGTGGGTGAGGCGGTCAGCACCGTACCTTGCGTAATATTGGCCCAGGTGCTGGCAAGCACCGATGCCGGGCTCGTGGCAATGTTCAGAATGACGATATGCGATAGCACATCGCCGCTCGCAAAGCCGGTGCCGGCGGCTATGGCGTTATACTGCGTTGAAATGACTTGTTCGCCGGTCAGTTTGCCGGCGGGCGCTACCGGTGCGACCGGGGTCCCGCTCGCGCCGGTCGCCCAGTTGAGGTAGGACAGCGTGGCGCCGTTGTCGCGCACCAGCCAGAACGTGCCTGCTGCATCGACCACCGATTGGTCAGCGAGCGAGGTCCCGCCCGAAGCGAAAACCACCGGCAGCGGATTGCTGGCAGAGACTTGCGCGCCGCCCACCGCAACGGCGGCGAGCACTTTCTCCGCCCAGGTGCCATCGCCCATGTCCGCAAAGCGTTGCGGATAATTGCCGAGCCCGACAGAGTTGGGAAGGATTTCGTCAGCCATTGTCGTTTCCTTGCTTGCGGTCCGGTTTCGGCTCGGTCGGGTTGGTGCCCCAGATCAGCGCGGTGATCGCGCCGACCACCAGCGGCACATAAATACCCAGCGCCTCGAACAATTCGCGCCAGGTGGCGACGGCGCAGGCCCCCGCGAGCACAGTCGCTGCGGCCAGCACCGGAAACACCAGCAGCAGCACAAACGCGATCACGAGGCCCAGCACTCTGCCGATCGCGATGGTCCGGTTGTCGGCTCCGGTCAGCATCTGGGTCATCCAGCCCATGCCAGTGCCTCCGCTTTGATACGATCGACACGCGCCAGCCAGCCTTTGCCAAAGGCCGGAAATGTCGGCAGCGATCGGTAATAGTCGGCACGGGCGTCGCAAAAACGGGTGATCAGTTTTGCAAGCCCGATGCCCGAAATATAGGCTTGCGCCGCCCGCATGGTGGATGGCCCCGGTTGCGCGTCCTTGCGCGCACCAACCACGCCTTGCAGCGTTTCGAGCGCGCGCGCCGGGCCCGCGTTGACTGCAAAATCGAACAGCGGCAAGGCAAGCGCTGCCGGCAGTGCCTCGCCGCCGATCTTGTCCCAGAACCAGGCTTTGTAGAGCGGGGCAACTTTGGCGGCAGTGAGCCCGCGCATCACCGCTTCGCTCGGCGGCTGCCCGCTCCACGCGTGCCAGGTGCGCGCGGTCACGCCGAGGTTGGTCGCACCACCAGGATCGCGCTCGTCTTTGACGAAGCCGCCCTCTTCGCGCAGCACGACACCCAGCGCGTCGGTGAATGTGTGAGTCATGCTCATTTCCAGAAATGGCCGATGATCGACCAGGCAACCGCACCGATGCCGCTCGACACCGCCGCCAGCACCCACCAGGCGCCGCGCAACTGGCTTTCGCGGCTCTCGATCCGCGCCAGCCGCGCGTCGATCCGGTCGAGCATCTGTTCGACGCGTTCAAAACGGTCTTCCATCGCGGCGAGCCGTCCTTCGAGGCGACCGAGGTCGCGATGCATTTCGCTGCTATTGGGCTCGCTCATGACCACCCGCTGCTGTGTTCGAGGACCCACAGCGTGCCGCGCGTTGCATTCAGCGTGACACAGCGGAATTTCAGCACGCAGATCTGGTTCGCCGTGCCGCTGCCCACGCTGCCGACACCCGCGAATTGCGACCCCCACGATGGCGCGCGACCGCCAGTGGCGTCCTGCATCAGCGTCAGAACCATCTGCAGCCCGTTCAACGCTGACGCCGGATTGGCGATCGCCACATTGCCGGTCAGCGTGACGTATTGATCGCAGCCATTGGCGATCGGGTTTGGTGCAAAGCTTGCGGAATCGGTCTCGCTATACCCCGAACCCTGCAGGCCGCAGTACATCAAGACGCCGTTGACAAACCCGTTGGCCTGAAACTGGTTTGCCGAATAGAACGGATTGTTGACTTGGCCGAGATTGTAATACGAGCCAATGATCGGCACGAAATTTGGTGTGTTGCTGCCGGTATCGTTGATTATGCTTATTTTGCTGTAATCGCTCGGGTTGCCATAATGGCTCATGGCATCGATAGAGCAGCCGCGCGCATTGCTCAGATACACACCGTATCTGCCGCCACGAAAATACCCACCCAATTTGCTGGCAAAAGTGCCGGCCATCTTGATCACATCGCGGCCAACCGCTTCGCCGGTGTTCATTTCGACATCGCCGAACCAGTTCAAACTGCGGCACTGGTTGAACAGGATCTCTTCGTTGACGCCGGCAGGCAGACCCGCAGCGCTCGCCACCGTGACGACCGGAATTACCCCGGTCACCTGGTTCTGGCTGTAGCCCGATCCGCCATTGGTGACGGTGAACCCGGTCACCGCGCCATTGCTGATTACCGGTGTGATGGTTGCACCCGAACCGCCGCCGCCGTTGAGCGAAAGCACCGCGCCGGTGCCTGCAACGATGCCCATGCCCTGGTTGGCAAGCGCAACGCTCTGGATCGCGCCACCCGACAAAGTGGCATAACCGACCGCGCCGGCGCCTTGCAGGTTCTGGAACACACAGCAATCGATATACGTAGATTGATCCATGCATTCGACGTGCAGGCCACGCGCAGAGTTGAAAAAACCGCGATATTGCAGGAACGTATTGGAAATGCCCGCGCCGGTCGCAAACTGGCCATCGGTGTGCAGGCAAAGACCATCGGCCCCGTTCTGTGCCGAGATGACCGAACTGATCAGCCATTGTTCCTGCCGCGCAGCATGGATGCCATGGCCGGGATGGCCACTGACCGACACGCGCTCGAGCCGGTTTTGCGTCACGGTGACGATATAGCCCGGATCGGCAGGTTCGAACCGGATGCCACTGTTCGTCGTGAAATAGGGGTAGGCCGAATTGCCGCCGTTCGACGCGGCTGCACGCGCAGGCGAAGCAACCACCGACAAGTCGGTGACCTCGGTGTTCGACCCGATGATGACCAGCGCATCCCCGGCATAAGGCGTCGGATAGCCCGATCCTCCCGCCGTGACCGATGCCGCCGTTACCACGCCGCCCGCCACCGTGAGCGCGACACTTGCGCCAGAGCCAGAGGTGGCAGCCAGCGTGGCCGTTGGTGCCGTGGTGTAGCCCGAGCCCCCGGCCGCGACGAAAACACGGGTCAGGACGCCAAAGTAGAACACCGGATAAAGGATCGCCCCCGTTCCGCCGCCACCCGAAACCGTAAATTGCGGCGCCGCATTGGCAGTGTAGAAATCGGCATAGATCTGGGTGCTGTTCTTGCCCGCGCCCCTGATGCGGAATTGCACGCCGGTCAGCCCGTTGTTGCACACGATCGGGGCCGTCGTGCGGATAGTGCCTGCGGGCAGCACGACTTCGCAAAAAAACGCGCTGGCCGACGTGCTGGCCGCTGTCGCGGCTGCCGCAATCGCTGCGGTGATTGCTGCCGTGCTGTCAGTCACCCCATCGGCCACCACGCCATAGGCAGAGGCGTAAATCGTTGCCGAACGCGGTTGACCGGCGGTCGTTTGCGCCTTTGCCGCGCTTGCCGCGGCGTTGCTTGATGTCGCGAGGGCGGCATTGGCCCTCGCAAGCGCTGCGCCTGATCCTGCCATTGTGCGGCTCCGTTACTGGGCCACACGGCACGCAACGGTGCCGGCGGTGAGGGTGATCGACAGGTAATACGTCGCGGCGGCGTCGGTTTCGACCGCGACGATTTCATTGACGATGGCGCCGGTCTGCGCAGTGAAGCTGTACGCGCCGACCGCGAGCCCGCCAGCGGTCAGCCCCACTTTGGTCGCCCCGCCGTCGGCTGAGCGCAGCAGCTGCGCGGTGCCGGTCGCGCTGGTCGTAGCGTTGAGCGTAAGCCAGATTTCGCGCGCCAGCTGCGGCGTGTATGGGCCAAGCAAGTGCGCCGTGGTGTCGCTGATCGTGGCTGTCAGAGGCGCGGCTGCCGCCGCCGCATAGGGCGAAGACAAAGTCGCCAGCGCGGCATTGCCGATCGTCTGGTTGGCTGAAGTAGCCGCACCACCCAACGATCCGATATTGACCGTGCCCACCGCGTTGGAACTTGCGGCGAGCGTGGTTACGGTCAGTTCGGCATACGTTCCGTCGCCCATGTCGACGAGCCGTTTGTTGACGACATTGCCGGCGAGGCCCGGCAATAGATCGGAAGTGGTAATATCGGCCATGCGTGGCTCCTTGCGCCTGATCCGAACGCGGAATCGGCGCGATTGCAGGCGGGTCGGTGAAATGTGCGCGAAGACGGTATGCCCGCGTTCTAAAGGCGATCGCTCTGGCTTTGGATCGCGTCTGCGACAGTGGTGTCGATTGTCGGTCGGTCGGCCGGATCGGTCTGGTTCAGGCGCAACAGCGTCTCCGCCCTGGCCTTGATCGCCGGCAGCGCTTCGTCGGGCAAAGTGGTGCCGTTCACGAATTCATGCCGTGCGAGCGAGTCGAGCACCGCTGACCTCGAATCTTTGCCGGCATCGGGCAACTGCCCGTTACCAATGCTCGCTTGTGCTGCGGCCAGTTGCGCGAGGTTGACGGGATGGATTTCACCGATCAGCGGCCCGAGATTGGTCTGAACAAATGCGCCAGGGTCCTGCCTTTGCATAAGTTCAAGGCGCAAAGCGGCGGGATTGTCGACTGCGGGGCCAGTCACTGCCTGCGCCGCATTGCGCAGAGCTCCATCGACTTGTGCCAGCGTGGATGGCGTCATCTGGCCAACGACCGAAACGGGCAAATCGGCAGCTTGCGCCATCCCGCCCGGGTTCGCGGCAAACAGCGCCGCTGCGTTCCGCCCCGCGGCGAGATCGTTGGCTGACAGCACCGCGTGGTCGGCGGTCATCCGGCGCAGGGCAAACAGGTCCGCCGCTGACCGCTCGTCGGGCGTCATGTCGGGATTTTGCGCAATGCGGTCGCGTATCGCTTGCATGTCCCAGATACGCGGCGTGTCCGTGCTGCCGATCATCGCGCCCGGCCCGCCCGCCGCGCGCAAGAGCACGGCGGGGTCGGCGGCTTCGCCAGACGGCAGGCTGCTCGCCAGTGTCACCACCGGGCTGGCGCTGCCGAGCGGATGCATGGGGCTGACAATGTCCCCCGGCGCGACCGATGCCAGGCCAAGTCCATCATACGTCGCGCGGCTTCCATCGGGATGCAGCACTTGCACCGATCCATTATCCGATGCGGTAACCGTGCCGCCGGCGATCGGATGAACCGCAGCGCCCGGCGCGGCGTCGATCGCCAGCGTGCCCGGCACGGGGTCCACCGATGTTGCATCGCCTGCGCCAATGCCGCCAGCGGCCTGCGCAAAGCGTGCTGCCAGGCGCTGGTTCTGTATGGCGGGGCCCAGCCGCGCCACCGCGAGCTGGTACGCCGCCGGCGAGAGCGTGTCACCCCAGCCACCCATGATATGCGCAGCGAATTCGGGCTCACCGGCGGCGAGCGCCTGGCCGAGGGCATTCGCCACCGTGCCGCCAAGCGCGCTGCGTGCTGCATCGGCACGATCCGCCTCGCTTGTCTGTGGCCCGGTCTGGCCGAGCGCGAGCGCCTGCACAGCTCCCAGGCCCTGCACAAAACCCGCCGGATCGCGCCATTGCCCGGCTGCCATGTGCTGCGCGGCTTGCAATTCCTGTTCCGCCACCGCCTGTCGCTCGACATCGGCCTGCTGCAAGGCATGGCCGGTGATCCGGTTCGCAGCCAGATCAAGCGCCGGGTCGATTGCCCGGTCGTAGGCCGCAGTCATCCCGGTCGAGCCCAGTGCCGCTTGCCCGTCTGCCCTGATCCTTGCCAGGGCATCGAGCGCTTGCGGTTGCGCGGCGACCGCGGCCCCACCCTGCTGCGCGCCGTGGCTGTCGACCACGCCATTCATGGCTGCGCGGTCCTGCAACGCGCGGGCGCGCCCGGCGGTGTCATCGCTGATTGCCTGAATGGCGCTGCGCAAATTTGCCGTGGGGTCGATCTCGGCGCTTCCGGCCACGAGCGCGCGCCCGATCGTGCTGGCAAGGTTGGGTCCCTCGGGTGCCGCAAACCGTTCTTTGTAGGCATGGATCGGGACAAGTTGCGGCGTGTAGGCAGGCGCGCGCATCATAGCCCCATCCCCGCCTTGAACGGCGCATATTGGCTGGCGCCACCCAGCGCGCTGGTACTTGCGCGCGATCCTGTCGACAGGCCGCCGGACGATGTGCTGCCGGTCCCGCCGCCAAACAGTCCGCTGCCCAGATTGAACAGGCCACCGACCAACGCAGCAGAGCCTCGGCTCCTTGCGGCTGCCGCTTGCCCGAGGTCGTTGGCGACCGCGATGTCCGATCCCATCAGCGATTGGTTGCCCTGCGCATAGATGCGCGCGAGGTCCTGGTTGCCGAGGATCTGCGTGTCGTTGAGCGCATTGGCCGCTGTGCCGTAGCCGGTGGCATCGCCGCCTGCGGCTGCCATCAGGTTCTGCTCACCGCTGACTTGCGCCATCTGCCGGTATTGCTGGAGTGCGGCCTGCCGCATGTTCTGCTGGCTGACTTGCGCCGCATTGCTCTCTGCTGCGGCATTGGCGTCGGCCGCTGCGGCTTGCGCGCGGGCCTGGCCCGCGGCCGAGGCGGCGCTGATCCCGGTGCCGATCGCGCCAAGGCCCGTGGCGATCAGCGGGACGAGGGGGGCGCACATTTCACGATCTCCCGAATGAACCGGCGAAATGCGACATCGCGCACGACCACCGGCTCTGGTTCCACGGTAAATCCCCAGCGTTCGAGCAGGCGGATCGCCTGTCGATTGTCCGCGGACACGAAATTGCTCAGGCGGCAACCATGGCCATGCATCGCAGTCACGATGCGTGGCCCCGTTTCGAGCAGCATGCGCCCGTATCGGGGCACTTCGTCGCTGCCCAGAAACCACGGCACGGCCTCGCCGCAAGCCGCCGATACGACCACGACACCAAACATCGCGTGCGGCGCGTCGTCGATCAGTGCACTCCAGGTTCGCGCGCCTGCTGCCAGGCCATGGGCAAGCGCCTGCTCGACGGTCCGGCCCATTGCCTCGCACTCAAGCCGGTCGATCGCGCGGATCTTTGGCGCCAGCGCGCGGACATGGCCGGGCTCGGCGCGCACCAGCCGAACCGTTGCGCTCATCCGCCGATCACCGGATCGATCGCCACGCCAAGCAAAGTGAACGGCAAGGGCAGCGTCTGGTTGATCCATACCGTGCATTCGTCGCGCACTTTGTTGTCCATGGTCACCAGATAGGTACCATCGAACAAGGCGCCAGCCGGATCTGTTGGGCGCGGCTGCACCGGAAACAGGTCCTGATTGCCAATCCCGGCATTGACCGATCCGGTCTCGCTCAACGTCAGCACCGCCTTCGCCGGATTTTGAATCCGGCCCAGGTTGGAGCCTTGGCCTGGCGCGTTGATGCGCAAAGGCAGCGTCTCGACATCGACCTCATAAGGCAGCCCGAACGAAACAATTGATCCCGTGCCGATCGCGCCGGGCAGCGTGACAGTGCCATTGGTCACGGTCAGCCCGGTGACCGGCACACCATCGACGATGCCCGCCACATTGGTGCAGCCTTCGAGATGCCACAGCCCGTCGAAACTCGCTTGCGGCGTGGCGAAACTGGCCGAAACCGCGCAATCGAGAAAGCAGCAATCCGACAGGCTGTCCCATGCGTGCGATACCATGCGCTCGACGAAACGGGTGGTCCGCCCGGCGATTGTCCGCTCGACAATCAGATAGACCCGGTCTTCGCCATCCTCGGTGATCGAACACACCGACAGGACGTTCCCGTCGGTTTCGCACAGGGTCCAGCCCCAGACATTCTGCTCCTGCTCCCAGGTGAAACACAGCAGATTGCCGTCATTGCGCACCGCCCAGATCAGCGAGCGCGGCTCCTGACTGTGACACCACGAAACGATGCTGTGGCCCTGGAAGAAATGCGGCGAAAAGATCGTGATGTCGTTCGCGCGCAGACCGTTGATCGTGAAATCATAGCCGAGGCTGCGGATCGAAGCTCCGGTAGAAGGCACGTAGAACACCACGTTGTCGACCACCAGCGGTGGCAGGCGCGATGATCCGCGCCCGACTTCGCGCTGGATCACCGGCGGGCTGGCCCCGCTCAGCGGCGCACCATTGCCGTCGCCGTCGATCCTGAACACGCTGTCGCTGGTCAGCGCCAGCAGCGCGGTGGTCGAAGTCAACTGGTTCACCGAGTTGACCCGGCCGGCCATGATCGCAAAACTCAT
>CAITOD010000123.1 GCA_903893935.1 uncultured Sphingomonadales bacterium | reverse complement strand
CGACCGAGAGTCCGGGGCTCGACAAGAAAGAGGCCAAGCTGATCAAGACTTCGCCGCTAGCGCATATCTATGATTGCGGGATCGAGGAATTCAACAAGCGCAAGGAACGCTGGGGCGATCGCCCGCTATCGACCCAGGCGATCGATTCGATGCGCGCGGCGGCGTCGGAAGTGGTGGTCCATGAAAACCACAAGCTCGACCAGTGGATGGTGCTGCTGACGATCTGTATTTCGGGCGGGCCGTTCATCGGGCTGCTCGGCACCGTGATGGGCGTGATGAACACGTTCGGCGGCGTGGCGATGGCCGGCGACGTGAACGTGAACGCGATCGCGCCGGGGATCGCGGCCGCGTTGCTGGCGACGATTTCGGGGCTGTTTTGCGCCATCCCGTCGCTGTTCGGGTACAACTATCTCAACAGCATGGTCATCCCGCTCGCCAGCGACATGGGCATCTTCATCGACCAGCTGCTGACCCGGCTTGCCGAAATGCAATCCGACCAGGCGGCCGAAGACGAGCCGGCCGTGTATGGCGCGCACGAATATGATCACCACGAGATGGCGCTTGCCCATCACGACGATTTTTGAAAATGCCCAGTATAAACGACTTCGATAAGTGGGACCCGCAAAGCCCCTCCCCTTCAGGGGAGGGGTTGGGGTGGGGGCTCTCCCCACGCGCCGAGCCATCCGGAGGGCCCCCACCCCCAACCCCTCCCCTGAAGGGGAGGGGCGAAGGAAAGTCGGTAAACCGCAAAGGATCTGACCCATGGATGTAGGTGGCGGCCGAAAGGCCTACGACGACATCAATATCACGCCGATGCTCGATCTTGCGTATGTGCTGCTGGTGATTTTCATCCTGATGGCGACCGCCGGCGTGCAAGGCGTCAAAGTCGATCTGCCCAAGGCAAGCTCGGCCAAGAGCCTCGCCCAGCCCAAGATCGTGTCGATCACCGTCAACAACCAGGGGCAATTGTTCATGGATGCCTTTCCGGTGACGATTTCCGACCTCGAAACGCGGCTGCGCAACGCCAAGGCCAACAATCCCGATGTACCGATCGTGCTCAAGGGTGATCAGGCCTCGCAATATGGCAAGATCATGGAAGTGCTTGATCTGTGCCGCCAGCTCGATCTCAACAAAGTCGGTCTGGTGACCGGCAAGCCCAACGCATCGTAACGCGCTGAGCGACCATGGCAGGCCCCAAACCCGACGACGACGCCGACGAAAAGGGCGGCCTGATGCGCCGCCTGCCGATCCTGATCGGCTTGCTGGTGGTATTGGGCGTGGGGTATCTGATCTATAGCCAGCTGACCGCGACGACCGGGCAGAAAGTGGAAGCGCCGCCGCCGGCAGTGGTCAACATGCTGCCGCCGCCCCCGCCGCCGCCGCCACCCCCGCCCAAGCCCGAACCCAAACCGCCCGATCCTTCGGAAAAGCCCAACCCCGTTCCCAATCCGGAACCCAAACCGGCGGCAGCCCCGCAGGCGGCCGCGCCCGTATCGATCAACGGTCCCGCGCAGGCGGGCGCCGACTCGTATGGTCTGGCGTCGGGCAGCGGCGGCGGGATCGGCGGCAACGGCTCGTGCCTCGGCAGCAATTGCGGCGGTGGTGGCGGTGGTGGCGGCGGCGGCGGGATGAGCGAGACGTTTTATGGCCGCTATCTCAACTCGGTGCT
>CAITOD010000122.1 GCA_903893935.1 uncultured Sphingomonadales bacterium | reverse complement strand
TTGTCGTCGCCGACGTGGTCCTTGATTTCGATATTGGCGCCGTCGAGCGTGCCGATGGTGAGCGCGCCGTTGAGCGCGAATTTCATGTTGCCGGTGCCCGATGCTTCCATCCCGGCGGTCGAAATCTGTTCGGACAGGTCGGCCGCGGGGATCAGCCGCTCGGCCAGCGAGACGTTGTAATTGGGCACGAACACCACTTTCAGCAGGCCGCCGACCGACGGATCGGCATTGACCCGGCGCGCGATATCGTTGGCCAGCTTGATGATCAGTTTGGCGTTGTGATAGCTCGGCGCTGCCTTGCCGCCGAAAATCTTGACGCGCGGCACCCAGTCGCGCTCGGGATGGCTGCGGATCTGGTCGTAGAGCGCCACCGTCTCGATCAGGTTGAGCAATTGCCGCTTGTATTCGTGGATGCGCTTGATGTGCACATCGAACAGCGCATCGGGGTCGATCCGCACCCCGGTCAGGTGCTTGAGGTGCGCTGCGAGCGCCACTTTGTTCGAGCGTTTGACTTCGGCAATGCGTTCGCCAAGCGCGCTGTCGGTGGCGAGCGCATTGAGCGCGGTCAGCTTCTGCGCATCATCGAGGAACGCATCGCCGATCGCATCGCGGATCACCGAAGTCAGCCCGGGGTTGCATTTGAGCAGCCAGCGGCGCGGGGTGACGCCATTGGTCTTGTTGTTGATCCGCGCCGGATAGAGCGCGTGGAGATCGGCAAACACCGTCGTTTTCATCAGCTCGGTATGGAGCGCTGCCACCCCGTTGACGCTGTGCGCGCCGACAAAGGCGAGATTGGCCATGCGCACGCGGCGCTCGCCGTGCTCGTCGATCAGGCTGATCGCGGCGATCTGCTGGTCGCTGAGGCCGGCGCGGCGCGCTTCGCGCAAGACCCGGCTGTTGATCGCATAGATGATCTGCATGTGGCGCGGCAGCAGGCGTTCGAACAGCGGCAAGGGCCAGGATTCAAGCGCTTCGGGCAGCAGCGTGTGGTTGGTATAGCCGATCGTTTTCTTGGTCAGATCCCACGCTTCGTTGAATTCGAGCCCGTGGACATCGACCAGCAGCCGCATCAGTTCGGCCACCGCCACCGAAGGGTGCGTGTCGTTCAACTGGATCGCGGCTTTGTCGGGCAGCGAATGCACATCGCCGTGGAACTGGATATGGCGGCGCACGATGTCCTGGATCGAGGCCGAGGTGAAAAAGAACTCCTGCCGCAGCCGCAATTCCTGGCCCGCGGGCGTGTTGTCGGCGGGGTAGAGCACGCGCACCAGCGCATCGGCGCGCGCTTCTTCGACCAGCGCGCCGACATGGTCGCCGGCGTTGAACGCGTCGAGCCGGATCGGGTCGAGCGCGCGCGCGGTCCACAGCCGCAACGTGTTCACGCAGGCGCCGCGCCAGCCGACCACCGGGGTGTCGTAGGCGCTGGCTTCGACTTGTTCGGCCGGGCGCCATTCGACCGCTTCGCCGCGATCGACCACTTCGCCGCCAAACCCCACCAGATAGGCACTTTCGCGGCGCGGAAATTCCCAGGGGTTGCCGTGGCTCAGCCAGGTTTCGGGCAATTCGACTTGCCAGCCATCGTCGATGCGCTGGCGGAACATGCCGTTCTTGTAGCGGATGCCATAGCCATAGGCAGGGATGCCAAGGCTCGCAAGGCTTTCCATGAAACAGGCCGCCAGCCGGCCGAGCCCGCCATTGCCGAGCGCCGCATCGGGTTCGAGATCTTCGATCGCGGCGAGATCGAGCCCGTGCTCGCGCAGCGCCTTTTCCATTTCGCGGGTCAGGCCCATATTGGTCAGCGCGTCGCGCAGCAGCCGCCCGATCAGGAATTCGAGGCTCAGGTAATAGACCCGCTTGGCGCCCGCTTCATAGGTATGCCGGGTCGAATCCATCCACACGTCGATGATTGCATCGCGCAAGGTATAGACCGTTGCATTGTACCAGTCGTGCGGCTTGGCCGCGCGTTCGTCCTTGCCCACGCGGTGGCGCAAGGCATCGACAATATGCACATCGATTTCGGCGGCTTTGGAGCCTGGGCTCATCGGGATATCAAGGCTCATTGCTCACGTGGCTCCTGGCAAAGGTCCACCGGCAGGCCGTGCGCACGTTCGCGCCACCCCGCCAGCGCAAGTGGTGTTCAAAGCCTTTGCCGGCAGCCGCTCCCACCCCGCAGGGTAAGCCAGCTTTCACCAGCGATTCAAGCGCTCATTGCAGGGCACCGGCTTTGCGCAAAACCGCGCACCCCGCATGGAGAGGTATCACCCCGCACCACGCTGGCAAGAGCGCATTCGTATGGCCTGCGCGCTGCGGCAGGCGAGGGTGTGGCCGGGGAGCCTGCTCGTGCAGCCCTGAAATCCTCCCCGTTCCGGGGAGGATTTAGAACACAGTCCCGCAGCCTCACCCCTGCCAGCGCAACCCGAACGGCGTGTATTCGTCCGCAACCGCCGGGTTCAGATAGAGCGCCGCTGCGTGATCCTTCAGCGCGGCATCGCTTTTGCCCGCCGCTTTTTCGGCCAGCGCGCGCAGGAAATAGCTGCCCGCTTCGTAAGGGTTGAGATCGAGCGCGGCGTCGAGGTCGGCGATGGTCTGGGTCAGGTCGTGCTGGCGGAAGCGCACCAGC
>CAITOD010000121.1 GCA_903893935.1 uncultured Sphingomonadales bacterium | reverse complement strand
TTCAGCGCTTCGATTTCGGGCAGGCTTTCCTGGATGAAATCGGCGCTGGCCACCGCATCGGCGAGGCTGGTCGCAATGTGCACCTGGCCTTCGGGCGGCAGCAGCGCGCCAAGCAGGCGTTGCTGCGCGCGCCGCGCATTGCCCAGCACCGCTTCGACTTTGCGCGCGATCGCGGGATCGGGATCGAACATCCGCACGTCGTAACCGGCGAGCGCAAAGCGCGCCGCCCAGCCCGCGCCGATCACCCCGCCGCCGACCAGACCGATCGTGCGGATTGCCGAAATATCGCCCATGATCAGCCCCAGCGCTTGGTCAGTTTGAGCTTTTCGCGCACTTCGGCGGGGCCCAGGATACGCGCGCCCATCGCTTCGAGAATGGTGCGCGCGCGCGTGACCAGATCGCCGTTGCTGGCAAACTGCCCGCGTCCGAGATAGAGATTGTCTTCCAGCCCGACGCGCACATTGCCGCCCGCCAACGCCGCCATCGCCACGTAGGGCAATTGATAGCGACCGATCGAAAACCCGCTGAATATGGCACCCGCCGGCAGCTGGTGGACCATGGCCATCGTGGTCAGCGGATCGTCGGGCGCGCCATAGGGAATGCCCATGCACAGCTGGATCATCACCGGATCGTCGAGCAGACCTTCCTTGATCAGCTGCTTGACGAACACCAGATGCCCGGTGTCGAACACTTCGAGTTCGGGGCGCACGCCCAGTTTCTGCACATGCGCGGCCATCGCGCGCAGCATGCCCGGCGTGTTGGTCATCACGTAATCGCCCGCGGCGAAGTTCATCGTGCCGCAATCGATCGTGCAGATTTCGGGCAGCAGCTCTTCGACATGCACCAGCCGTTCGATCGGCCCGACCATGTCGGTGCCTTCGGGGTTGAGCGGCAGCGGGGTTTCGCCGGGCCCGAACACCAGATCGCCGCCCATCCCGGCGGTGAGGTTGATCACCAGGTCCTTGCCAGAATCGCGGATGCGCTCGACCACTTCGCGGTAGAGCTTGGGATCGCGCGAGCCTTTGCCCGTTGCGGGATCGCGCACATGGATATGCGCGATCGCGGCACCCGCGTCGGCGGCCTCGATCGCGGCGGCGGCGATCTGTTTGGGGGTGATCGGCAAGTCGGGGTGCTTGTCGGCGGTTTCGCCCGAACCGGTCACCGCGCACGTAATGAAGGTCTCGAAATTCATGGAAGCCGTCCGTCCTCTGCCCGGTTCGATGGTCTCAAAATACTGGCCGCACGGGCGCGGCAGGTACGTTTTGCGAATCAGCACACACTTTTTGCGACATCATGTCGACGCCGATTCTTCGCCTACCGCGTGCGACGGCACACCCTGGTAGCGCAACCCGGGCAGGAGCTGTTCGCGCTTCATGATCACGCTGTTGGCCCCCACATGCGTGCCTTCGCCGATCACCGCGCCATAGAGCGGCACCGTGCCGCGCGCGAGCGTGGCCCCCGCGCCGATCCGCACGCGATCGACCTTGAGCACGCGATCCTCGAACGTATGCGCCTGGAACATCGCGCTCACGGTAGCGCCCGCGCCGATCTCGATCATGTCGGGATCAACCACTTGCGCAAATTGCGGCCCCAGCACCGCGCGGCGGCCGATCCTGAGCCCCATCGCGCGCAGATAGACGGGCAGCAGGAAAGTTCCCTCCAGCCGCCGCAGCGTCGGCGCGGCATAGCGCGCCCAGGCGACATAGATATAATCCCACCGGCTGCACCAGCACGACCACAACGCGTGCTGCCCTGGCTGGACGCGTCCGATCAGCAGCCATTTGAGCACCAGCACCGCGAGGCACAGCGCCACGATCGGCATCACGGTGACCGCCGGGACCACCGCCAGCGCAAAGACCCATGGCGAAGCGGTCTCGCCCGCATCGGTCAGCCATTTGTACCACAGCGCGGTCAGCAGCAGCGGCAGCACAGGCAGCACAAACCGCGCCGCTTCCCAGCTGACCCGGTTGGCATACCGGATGGCCGAAGGATTGTGCGTGAGGCGGCGATCGACCGCGACCACTTCGCGGCGCGGCAGATCGAACGACGGATGGCCGAACCGCGCCTCGCCCGATCCGATCTCTGCGGCATGCGCGGGCGTGGCAATGCCGATCAGGATGTCGTCGGGCAAGTGCTCGCCCGGCGCAATCACGACATGATTGCCCAGAAACGTGTTGCGCCCCAGCCGGGTATGCCCCAGCCGCACCGTGCCGTGGCGTATCGTGCCACCGCCCAGATAAATCCCGTCGGCAAAGAACGTTTCGGCGCCGATCGTGACCAGTTCGGGCACCACATCGATAATCGTGCTGACTTCGCACGATCGGCCGATTTCCATCCCCGCCAGCCGCAGCCAGCGCGGCCAGAACACCGTGCCCGTCAGCCATTCGCCCGCCAGCATGACCATGCCCGCCTTGAGCCAGGCGCGCAGATAGGCCGGACTCCAACGCGAGACCTCGCCCGGCCGGACCCGCCCCATCAACCGCATGAGCAGCGCCGTCCACACCAGCGTGAGCGGCAGCGACAGCACGGTCAGCGCGATCACCAGCAGCCCGGTGGGCGTGGCCAGCGAGGGGTGCGCGGTCCAGCGCCACAAGTCGGCCGCGCGCGTGCCGGTGGCGAAGCACAGCCCCACAGCGAGCGCCTGTGCCGGCAGCGCCGCGGCAAAGCCCAGCGCGGCTTCAGCCAGCGCCGCGCACAAATCCCACAGCGGCTCGGGCCATGCATCGCGCGGCGGCTCGGCGCGCGCAGGCGCATGCCCGGCAGCGCGCGCAGGTACCCCATCCCACGCTTCGCCGGCAGGGATCGCCATCCCCGGATTGAGCACCGAGAGCGCGGTCAGCACGCTGTCGCGCCCCATCCGGCACCACCCGCCAATGCCGGCGCGGGTCAGCATCGTGGCACCCGTTTCGAGCACGATCGGCCCGATCACCACATCGCCCCGGTCAAGATCGGCGAGCCCGATCATTGCATCCTGCCCGATCGCGACATGATCGCCGATTTCGAGCAAGTCCCACCCGCCGCGCGCCAGATCGACCCCGCGATGAATATGCACGCCGCGCCCGATCCTTGCACCGAGCGCACGCAGCACGGTTTTTTGCAGGCCCGAACCTTGCAGCAAAGGCCAGGGGATCAGCCGCACCGCGGCAACCACCACCCAGTGGCGCAGATACCACGCGCTCCACACCCGCGCGCGGATCGGGCGATACGTGCCGATCACCAGCCGCTTGACCGCGACCGCAAACAGCACCGAAGCCGGCACATAGACCGCGAGACCCGCAAGCCCGATCAATGGCGCGGCAACAACAAAACCGAGCGGCCCCAATCCCGCATAGACCAGCGGCAGCAGCCGGAACGCGACCAGCCAGCCGAGCCACCCGGCCAGGCCCAGATGCGCGCCCAGCCAGCCCAGCTGCACCACATTGGCCAGCACCGGCCGCACCGTCCCCTCGCGCGGCTGATCGAGCTCGGCCGGCGGCGCCAGATCGCCTTCGCACAACGCATGCGCGGTGCGCGCGAGTTCACGCACGGTGCGCGCTTCGTAAATATCGCTGACCGTGACCCATTGGGTGCGCGGGTCTTCGCGCAGCAAAGTGACCAGCAGCGCGGCAGCGAGCGAATCCCCGCCCAGATCGGCAAAGAAATCGTCTTCGACCGACACACCCCCGGCGCGGCGCAGAATGTCGGCCACGGCGGTGGCGAGCAGCGTTTCCATTTCGCCCGCCGGCGCCACCCGCGGCCGCACAGGCGCTTGCGGGGTCGGGTCGAGCCTGGGCAGCGCCGCGCGATCGAGCTTGCCCCCGACCGTCGTCGGCAGCGCCGCGAGCACACCGATCTGCCCCGGCACCATATAGGCCGGCACTTGCCGCGCGAGCTGGGCGCGCACGCGGTCGGGCTCGGGCGGCCAGGCGGGATCGTCGGGCACCACAAACGCCACCAGTTCGCCGCCCGGCTGCAACCGGCAGCCCGCCGCGCGCACGCCGTCGAGCGCCGCCAGCCGTGCCTCGATCTCGCCCAGTTCGACGCGATAGCCGCGGATCTTGACCTGGGCGTCGATCCGTCCGTGGTAGAAAAACGCGCCGCTGCTGTCGCAATCGACCAGATCGCCGGTGCGATAGAGCCGGCCCAGCGCGGGATGGTCGATGAATTTCTCGGCGGTGAGATCGGGCCGGTGGCGATAGCCGCGCGCCACGCCCGCGCCGCCCATGCACAATTCGCCGCGTTCGCCCGCGGGCACTGGCGCCAGCGTCTCGTCGAGCACAAACGCCGTCATGCCCGGCACCGGGCCGCCGATGCCCACCGGCTGGCCCGGCACAACGGGGCCGCGCATGCAGGTCACCGCGCATTCGGTCGGGCCATAGCCATTGACCATGCGCCGGCCGGCCGCCCAGCGATCGGCGAGATCCTGCGACAGCGCTTCGCCGCCGACATAAAGCAGCCGCAAATGCGGCAGCGCGGCTTGCGGATCGGCGCAGCCCGATGCGCGCAGCAAAGTCGGCGGCGGGCAGAACACCGTCACGCGTTCGGCCTGCAACCAGCCGACCACATCGGGCCCGGCGCGCGCCGCCGCATCGTCCATCACCACCAGCGTGGCGCCGCTCGCCAGCGCCAGCCAGACTTCCTCGATCGACGAATCGTAAGCACTCGACGAGCCCTGCACCACCCGGTCGCCCGGCCCGAGCCCGAATTCATCGAGGTCCGACGCCACCAGATTGGCAATGTTGCGGTGTTCGATCTCGACGCCTTTGGGCTTGCCGGTGGTGCCCGAGGTATAGATCACATAAGCGAGGCGTTCGGGCGCGATTACCTCGGGCAACCGGGCCGCGGGCGGCGGGGTTTCAACCAGGACCCCGATATCGCGCACCAGGTCTTTCGCCAGCCCGAGCCGACCCAGCCGCGCCAACCCGTCGGCATCGGCGAGCACCGCGACCGGCGCCGCGTCGGCAATGATTTCGGCCATCCGCGCATCGGGAAACGCCGGATCGAGGCAGGTAAACGCCCCGCCCGCTTTCAGCACGCCGATCTGTGCAGCATAAAGCAGCGGCGACGCGCGCCCGATCAGCAGCGCCACCACTGCCTCGCTGCCGGCCACGCGCAAAGCCAGATGCTGCGCAATATGCGTGGCCAGCGCGTCGAGCTCGCCATACGACATCGCCTGCCGGCCGGGCCGGTCGCGCGCGGGCGGAACATCGATCGCAATCGCCGCCCGATCGCGCGCCAGCGGTGCTGCAAGGAAATCGTGCAACACGGTCTGCGAGCAACTGCGCGCGTTCGGAAACTCGACTTTGCCCAT
>CAITOD010000120.1 GCA_903893935.1 uncultured Sphingomonadales bacterium | reverse complement strand
CCGAACAAGCCGGGGCGGGCCACTTGCACCCCGCGACGTTCGTCGCGCCACGTGAGCTCACCGGTCAGCGCGGTTGCCTGTTCGACATCGAGCCGCCACACCACATCGGGGCCCGGTGGCACGCCGTTGCGCAAGCAGGTCGATGGATAGACCGGGCCATCCGGGCCCATGCGCGTGGCCGCGCGCGCCACGTCGGCGCGTGTGCAGCGGCAGGGGTAGACGAGCCCCATGATCATCAGCGATTCGAGTGCGGCACGATAGGTCGCGAGGCGCGTCGATTGCGCGGGCACTTCGCGCCAGGTCAGCCCCAGCCAGGCGAGATCGGCGCGAAATTCGTCGGCCCATGCGGCGCGGCTGCGCGCACCATCGATATCTTCGATGCGCAGCAGGAATTCGCCGTGCGCTTCATGCGCGCGGTCGTGGGCGACAAGGGCTGCATAAGCATGGCCGATATGGAGCGGCCCGTTGGGGCTGGGGGCAAAGCGCGTGCGGATCACGCGCCGATTATCGGCCGATCGTCGGCAAAATGCAAAACGACCGGCCCAAAGGGCATCGAAACGCCCCCGGGCCGGTCGCCGTGCGGAAATTCCGTTTGCCGAACCGCGTTACGCTCAGGCGAGCGTGGCGGTGAACATCAGCCCGCTGACACCAGCGGCGAGGATGATCGGCAGCACGATTTGTGTAAAGCTGCGCATAGTGTCCTCCTTGTGCGAGGCACTTTCAGGCAGTCTCCCAAATTCACAAGCGCCGGCAGGGTGTAGATGCGCGGAGCCACTGAACGAGGGTGCAAATACGTCAAAAGGCGTATTTTGCAATTGTTGTTAGGGCGCGCCCGATTGCATTTATTGCAAGTTGCGGGCTGCGGCTGGACAGCGTGCATGCCGATCCCTATCCGCCAGCCATGAGCACCGAGGCAGCAAACACCGCAAAAACCGGCGAATCCATCCTGATTGTCGATTTCGGCAGCCAGGTCACGCAACTGATCGCGCGCCGCGTGCGCGAAGCCGGGGTCTATTCCGAAATCGCGCCGTTTACGCAGGCCGAAGCGGCGTTTGCGCGGATGAAGCCAAGCGGCGTGATCCTTTCAGGATCGCCTGCCGGCGTCCCCGAAGAAGGCTCGCCGCGCGCACCGCAGGCACTGTTCGACAGCGGCGTGCCGATCCTTGGCATCTGCTATGGCCAGCAAGTGATGAGCCAGCAACTGGGCGGGCTGGTCGAACCTGGCGATTCGGGCGAATTCGGCCGCGCCTTCCTGACCGTGACCGAACCGTGCGTGCTGTTCGACGGGCTGTGGCAAGTGGGCGAGCGCCACCAGGTGTGGATGAGCCACGGCGACAAAGTCACCCGGTTTGCGCCGGGTTTCCGCATTGTCGCGGTGTCCGACGGCGCGCCGTTTGCAGTGATCGCCGACGATGCGCGCAAATACTACGGCACCCAGTTCCACCCCGAAGTGATGCACACACCCGATGGCGGCAAGCTGATCGCCAATTTCGTGCGCCATGTCTGCGGGTGCCGCGGCAATTGGACGATGGCCGAATTCCGCAAGGCTAAGATCGCCGAAATCCGCGCGCAAGTCGGATCGTCGCGCGTGATCTGCGGGCTTTCGGGCGGGGTCGATTCGGCGGTGGCCGCGGTGCTGATCCACGAGGCGATCGGCGACCAATTGACCTGCGTGTTCGTCGACACCGGCCTGCTGCGGCTGAACGAAGCGGAGCAGGTGGTG
>CAITOD010000119.1 GCA_903893935.1 uncultured Sphingomonadales bacterium | reverse complement strand
TTGCGCGCCGGCACCGTGACCGAAGGCGCGCGGTTCGCCTTTGTCAGCCGCGAGGCGGCGCTGGTGTTCAACAATGTGATGCTGAGCGGGGTGCTGGGCATCGTGCTGATCGGCACGCTCTATCCGCTGGTGACCGAGGCCTGGGGGGTCAAAGTCTCGGTGGGCGCGCCCTATTTCAATCCGGCGGCATCGATGTTCGTGTTTCCGATGCTCGCGGTGATGAGCGTCGGGCCGCTGCTGCGCTGGCGCCAGGACCGGCTGACCGGCGAGCGCAAGGCGCGCGCACGCTGGCCGCTGCTGGTGTGCGCCGCGATCGTGCTCGCGGTGCTGATCGGAGTGGAAGCCGCCGCGCCCGCGATTGCCTTGCTGCCGGCGCTCGGGCTGGCGTTTGCGAGCGGGCTGTTTTGCGCCAGTTTCCTGCCGCTGGTCGGGCGCAATTTGCGCCGCACCCCGTTGCCGGTGTGGGGCATGGTGGTGGCGCATGCCGGGATTGCGGTTTCGCTGTTCGGCATGGCCAGCGAATCGGCGTTTTCGGTCGAGCGGCTGGCCGCGCTGTCGATCGGCGAAGCGCGCGATGTCGGCCCGTGGCAAGTCCGGCTCGACGCGATCACGCCGGTCGCCGGGCCGAACTGGACCGCGCTCCAGGCGACCGTTTCCACCCGCTATGCCGGGGGAGCGCCGGTCACGCTCCAGCCGATGGCGGAAAGCTTTTCCAACCCGCCGGGCACGCGCAACGAATCCGCGCTCGAAACGCGCTGGAACGGGCAATTGTATGTCGTGCTGGGCGAACCCGCCGATCAGGATCGCTGGCAGATGCGGTTCTGGTGGAAACCGTTTGCACCGCTGATCTGGGCGGGGGGCGCGCTGGTCGCGATCGGCGGGGCGCTGGCTTTGCTCGGGCGCATGCTTGCCGATCTGAAGCGCTGGGTGGCGAAGGACAAGATCGCCTGGCGACGGGAGAGGATGGGGCGATGAGCGGCGAGCCCCAAAGTTCCCGCCCCAATCTGCGGCTCGGCTTGTGGCTGCCGCTGCTGGTGTTTGCCGGACTGTTCGCGCTGTTCGTGCACGGGCTGACCAATCCGGCCGATAGCAATGTGCCGAGCGCCTTTGTCGGCAATCCGCTGCCGCAATTCGATCTGTCCGCAGCCACCACCGATCGACCCGGGCTGGCAACGCGCGCGTTCCGCACCGGCAAGCCCAAATTGCTCAACGTGTTTGCCAGCTGGTGCGTGCCGTGCGCGGCCGAAGCACCGCAACTCGCTGCGCTCGCGCAAGCCGGGGTGGAAGTCGATGGCGTGGCGATCCACGACAAGCCCGACGATCTCGCCCGGTTCCTAGCCAGCAACGGCAATCCTTATGCCGCGATCGGCCGCGACGACCGGCGCGTCGTGCAGATCGCGATCGGCTCGTCGGGCGTGCCCGAGACGTATGTGATCGATGGGCGCGGCGTGATCCGCTATCAGCATATCGGCGATATCCGGCCCGAAGATGTGCCCACGCTGCTGGCGCGCGTCAAAGCCGCGCAAGGTGGTGGGGCATGAGAGCGGTGCTCGCGGTCTTGCTGCTGCTGTTTGCCGCACCGCTGGTGGCGCAGGAAAGCGTGCCGCCCGCGCCTTACGCCTATCGCCAGCTCGACAATCCCGCGCAGGAAGCGCGCGCCAAGGCGCTGATGGTCACGCTGCGCTGCGTGATGTGCCAAAGCCAGTCGATCGCGGATTCGGATGCGCCGATCGCCGGCGACATGCGCAGCGAAGTGCGCACGCGCATCGCGGAGGGCGAAGACCCCGAACATATCCGCCAGTGGCTGATCGCGCGCTATGGCGACTATGTGACATATGCGCCGCAAGTCAAACCAATCACCTGGCCGCTGTTTGCCGCACCGCTGGTGATCCTGGTGGTGGCCGCCGTGCTGCTGCGCGGCCGGTTTGCGCGCGGGGCGCGGCCCGGCGATGGAGACACGGCATGACCTGGGTCGCGATACTGGCGATCGCCGCAGCGGTGTTCGCGGTGCTGGTGTGGGTGTTCAAGCTTCCGCGCGTGGCCTGGGAAGTGACCGGGGCGGCGCTGCTGTTCGGGCTCGCCGGCTATGCGGTGCAGGGCCATCCGGGGCTGGCGGGCGCGCCCAAAGCGCCGCTCGAAGACCAGCGCACCGCCGATGCAGAGCTGGTGCGGCAGCGCCAGGCGATGGGTGACAAGTTCGGTCAGGGCCAGTCATGGCTGGTGGTGGCCGATGCGTTGTCGCGCGAGGGGCAGTTTCGCGCGGCCGCCGATTTTCTCGGGCGCGCCGTGCACGACCATCCCGACGATGCCGATCTGTGGGTCGCGCTGGGCAATGCGCTGATCGGGCACAGCGAAGGCATGATCAGCCCGGCGGCCAAATACGCGTTTGCGCGCGCCGCCGCGATCGACCCCACGCACCCCGGCCCGCCGTTCTTTATGGGCATGGCGCTGGTGCAATCGGGGCACTTGGCCGATGCGCGCACGATGTGGACGCAATTGTTGCAGCGCACCCCGCCCGATGCGCCCTACCGGCGCGATCTGGTGGCGCGGCTGGCGCGACTCGACCAGTTGATCGCGATGAGCGAGGGACGCATGCCCGAACAGGCCGCGCCAAGCGCGCCCGAGCCGGCGCCGTCTGGTACAGGCAATTGATACAAATACGATTTTATCCCGCAAAGCGCATGCGCCTGGCGGCCATTGCCCCACTATCGGGCCGGTGCTAAAGCGCCCCGCCCGCTGATCGCAGGTTCTGCTTGGTGCAGGATCAACAGGCCGGGGGCCGGGGTATCATGAGCACACAAGCACGCGTTGCGGCAGAGACCGGCGAGGCCCGGGGGCTGCACCGGCCGATCGGCGAACGCGGCGGTGCGGCGCTTGCGCGGCTGTCGGTCGGCGCGATGGGCGTGGTGTTCGGCGATATCGGCACCAGCCCGCTCTATGCCTTGCGCGATACATTTGCCGGGCGGCACCGGCTGCCGCTCGATCCTTTGCATATTTACGGCATCGTCAGCCTGATGTTCTGGTCGATGCTGATCATGGTCACGCTCAAATACGTGATCATCCTGATGCGCGCCGACAACCGCGGCGAAGGCGGCAGCCTTGCGCTGCTCGCGCTGATCAACCGTGAAACCAGCGAACGCCGCTGGGGGCGCGGGGTGATCCTGCTCGGGGTGGCGGCCACCGCGCTGTTCTATGGCGATGCGATGATCACCCCGGCGGTGTCGGTGATGGGCGCGATCGAAGGCGTGGCGGTCTATCGTCCCGAATTGCGCGACGCGGTGGTCCCGCTGGTGGTGCTGATCCTGATCGCGCTGTTCGTGCTGCAATCGCGCGGGACGGCGCGGCTGGCGGCATTTTTCGGTCCCGTCATGCTGGCCTATTTTGCGACGATCGCGCTGCTCGGGCTGATCAGCGTGGGGACGCATCCGCAAGTCGTGGCCGCGCTTTCGCCGCATTATGCGCTGGTGATGTTTGCGATCGATCCCTGGCGCGGGTTCCTTGCAATGGGGGCGGCGGTGCTGGCGGTGACCGGGGCCGAGGCACTCTATTCGGACATGGGACATTTCGGCCGCCTGCCGATCAAGCTGTCGTGGCTGGCCGTGGTGCTGCCTGCGCTGGTGTTCAACTATCTGGGGCAGGCGGCGCTCCTGCTGCGCCAGCCCGATGCTCTGGAAAGCCCGTTCTTTCTGCTCGCGCCGCACTGGTTCCACTGGCCATTGCTGATCCTTGCCAGCCTGGCTGCGATCATCGCGTCGCAGGCGGTGATTTCGGGCGTGTTTTCGGTCACCCAGCAGGGCATCCAGCTGGGTTTCATCCCGCGCATGACGATCCGCCACACCAGCGTCGCGGCCGGGCAGATCTATATTCCCTCGATCAACCAGGCGCTGTTTGTCGCAGTCGTGCTGCTGGTGCTGGTGTTCAAGCGTTCGACCAATCTTACCGCGACGTACGGCGTGGCGGTGACCGGCGCGATGCTGATCGACAACGTGCTGCTGGCGGTCGTGATGTTCCGGCTGTGGCAATGGAAACCGCTGTTTGCCATGCCGCTGCTCGCGCTGTTCTTTGCGGTTGACGGGCTCTATCTGGCGGCCAACCTCACCAAAGTTCCCGATGGCGGCTGGGTGCCGCTGCTGATGGGGGTGGTGGTGTTCATCCTCCTGACCACCTGGTCGCGCGGGCGCGCGCTGATGCGCAAGACAATGTCGGCGAGCGGCATTCCGCTCGATGTGTTCACCAAGTCGGCGCATTCGAGCGCGATCCGTGTGCCGGGCACTGCGGTGTTCATGGCTTCGGCTTCGGCCGGGGTCCCCTCGGCGCTGCTGCACAACATGAAGCACAACAAAGTGCTGCACGAACGCATCGTGCTGATGACCGTGCAGATCGAAGACACGCCGTTTGTCGATCCGGCGACGCGCGCGGCGGTGCGCGATTTCGGCAACGGATTCTATCGCGTGATGCTGCGCTTCGGGTTCCTCGAAGAAACCGATGTGCCCGGCGCGCTCAAGCTGCTGAGCCTCGACGGCCAGCCGTTCGACATGATGCGCACCAGCTTTTTCCTGTCGCGCCAGACCCTCTTGCCATCCGATACGCCGGGAATGGCGCTGTGGCGCGAAAAGCTGTTTTCGTGGATGCTGCGCAATTCGGCAAGCGCGATGGAATTCTTCCGCCTGCCCACCAACCGCGTGGTCGAACTGGGCAGCCAGATCAAGATTTGAGCGCGCGGCGGACGCCGTGTGCGCTCATGTCAATTTGCAATGATTGTGACTCGTTCTCCCCTCCCCTTCAG